>CBCSVZ010000124.1:0-4273 GCA_965143695.1 uncultured Oscillospiraceae bacterium | reverse complement strand
TGTAAACCGGACAGAGTAAAGGAACAGATATTACTTCACTGTGCGCGGCAGTTTGAGGAAGGCGATGTACAGCATTGGTGGCATCCGCCCATGGGCAGCGGTATCCGAAGCAGGTGCAGCGACGATTTGTTATGGCTTCCTTATGCGGTATATGAATATGTTCATTTTACCGGAGACAAATCGATTTTGAAAGAACAGGTCTCTTTCTTAAAGAGCCCGGTGTTGTCCCCAGGGGAACAGGAGCGGTACGAGACTCCGGAGGAAAGCGGAGAGAAGGCCTCTCTGTATGAGCACTGTGTCAGGGCTGTCCGCCTTGCCCTGGGGCGTATGGGAGCCCATGGCCTGCCGCTGATGGGCAGCTGTGACTGGAATGACGGTATGAACGGTGTGGGAAAGGAAGGCCGGGGAGAAAGTGTCTGGCTCGGCTGGTTTCTCTGTGCGGTTCTGGAGCGCATGTCCTTTTTGGCAGGCATTATGGGGCAGAGCGGGCAGGAATATAAAAAAACGGCGGAGAAGCTCGCGGCCAACATTGAAAGCAACGCATGGGACCAGGATCACTATATCCGTGCCTTCTACGATGACGGTACGCCTATGGATATTGTGGATTCTATCAGTCAGTCCTGGAGCGTTATTTCCGGCTTCGGCGATACAGAGAGGAGTAAAAAGGCTCTGCACATGGCAGATGCCCGTCTGGTTGACAGGGAGAACGGTATTATCAAGCTGCTGGATCCGCCCTTCGACGGGGGAACCGATGCCGGAGATCCCGGGTATATAGCCATGTATCCGCCGGGGGTAAGGGAGAACGGCGCTCAATATACCCACGGTGCTCTGTGGCTGGCAAAGGCCTTTCTGATGTCGGATGATCCGGACAGGGGATATGAGCTGCTTTCCATGCTTAATCCCATCCATCACACTGTTACCATGGCAGACGCCATGAAGTATAAAACAGAGCCCTATGCGGTAGCCGCCGATGTGTGTTCTGCGGGACGGCTGACAGGGAGAGGGGGATGGAGCTGGTACACAGGCTCTGCGGCCTGGATGTACCGGATCCTCGTGGAGGATCTTCTGGGGGTAAAATGCCGGGAGGGGAAGCTTGTGCTGGAACCGAAGCTGCCTTCCTCCTGGAATTCCTACCGGTTGAAGGGCCTGATTGGCGGGGAGAAAATTGACAAGGTGATCAAAAGAAAGGAAACAGGCCGGTAAGGGGCAATCCGTTTTGCAAAAGCTGCCGGTGCAGCACGGATATTCTGCCCCAAACCGGCACCGGACAGACTTGACAGGGAACCCGGAACAGCGTATTATTATAGCAATAATTTCTTTATTATTCAGACGGAGGTTTTTTATGAAAAAGTCTTTAATTGTATTGATTGCTTTAATGCTGACATTTACCTGTCTGTTCGCAGGCTGCAGCAGCGACCCTAAAGAGCCTGCAGCGACACCGAAGACTGCTCTGACACCCGATGAGCCCGCAGCTCCATCCGATAAAATCGAAGTTTCGGTTAAGAAGGGGAAAGAGTACAAGGAAATGGTATTCGGCCGTTTCCCGGCAGACGCGGTTAAGGATGAAGATCTGACAGATTCTTTGAATGCCATTCCCGACACAGAGAGAGACAGTGTCACCGGATATTATACATACGAGGACACACAGTATCAGAAGGAGTTCGTAATTGAGAAGGACCCTGAGACAAAGCAGGATATTACAGTCATTTACTGGTTTGAGGTTCAGCCGATTACCTGGTATGTTCTGGATGAGTCAGACGGTAAGATCATGTTAACTGCAAAGGAAAATGTTGACGCCAGAAGGTTTAACGAAACTCTTGAAAATACAAACTGGGGCATTTCCACTTTGAGAGACTGGCTGAACGGTATGGGTGAATACGCAGGTAAGAACACCAGCTTCTACAATTCTGCTTTCACTGCTGAAGAGCAGTCGATCATCGTTACCCAGGACATTACGACAGAAGCAAATCCGAAATACGGTACTGCCGGCGGCGATGCCGTTAAGGACAGAGTAACTATTCTCAGTATTGAGGATCTGGATAAAGCTTCTTCCTGGTCTGAAGAGGCCTTTGCTCCCGATGATGAAGGCGATGTATCTTTGAGGGCCTGCGGCAATACAGACTATGCCATGTTCAAGGGTGCAGCGGATGAGGTTTCTTATGCACTGAGATCTTCTTCCTGGCAGTGGCTCAGAAATATGGGAAGCTATGAGCAGAATGCAGCGTTTATTGCAGAGAGCGGAATTACCATGAATGCCGGTTATGTGGTTACATTTGATCAGATCGGCGTAAGACCTGTCATTGTTCTCAATGCAGATTATGTGACGGAAAAATAATATCACAATTAAAGATAACATATATAAGGGGCAGCCGAAGAGGTTGCCCCGCTTTTTTATCTGATCGCATTTGTTATGACGGATGCAGGCTATTTGCCATGGCTCAGCTTCGGATCATTTCGTACAGGTCCTGAATACTGTTCAGTACAAAATCCGGCTTTATATCAGAGGCCGCAATGTCGGCGGCAGTGGTTTCGCCGGATAACACGCAAACAGAGGTGACTCCGGCGTTTTTGGCGGCCAATATGTCCGTGTGCAGTCTGTCGCCTACGACAGCCACCCGGTCGGCTGTCACGCCCTGCTGTTCCATAAACATGGTGATCATATAAGGATTGGGCTTGCCCGACACAAAAGAAGGCATTTTACCTCCTGTAGCGGCGCGGATACACTCCATGAGCGCTCCGGCGTCAGGCAGGGAGAAATCCTTTGTGCAGGGACATACAAGATCGGGATGTGTGGCCCAGTAGGTCACTCCTTCGCAAATATAGCGGCAGGCATCTGCCAGCTTTTGATAAGTAAGTGTTGTATCGAAAGCCAACACCACAAAGTCGGGACGATTCCGGGGAATATCGGTGTACCCTTTCACCAGCTGAAAACCCGAAGCCTCCATAAAGGCCTCCAGTGAGGGAGTCCCCAGTAAAAATATTTTCCCTCCGGGACAGACCTTGTTCAGATTATAGACCAGCGACTGGGCAGAGGTATAGAAATCCTCCGGAGCGGACTGTATGCCCAGGGAAGCCAGCTTATCTACATAGGCGTCTACGGATTTCGAGGAATTGTTGGTAATATAGATCGCCCTTTTCCCCTGGGCCTTCAGTGTTGCCAGAAAATCCAGGGTGCCGTCGAAAAGAACCGTATCCAAATAGATGGTTCCGTCCATATCCAGCAGAAAATATTGGATATCCTTTAAATTTTTCAATGGACTTCTCCCTTCAGATGAATCGTATTACAGCCGGGAAAACCGTTTGCAGCACGGCTCTGACAGGTGGCCAGGAGAATCTGTGTCCCTGTGTTAACCGTAAAATGCCCCAGAAATTCGGCGGCCATGGCGAAACGCCTGTCGTCATACTGTACAAAGGGATCGTCGAGATACAGCGGAAGCGGAGACCCTTCCGGAGAAATCAGCGAGATCAAAGCGCATCGCAGGGCAAGATAGATCTGGTCCTCGGTGGCGCCGCTGTAATCCTCACTGACATGGCATACCATGTTGGTGCTGTCATAGACAGAGACATCAAAATCCCCGGAAATCCGCAAGTCGCCGTGCTGAAAACCTGTCATAGCCTCCAGATAGCTCTGGGTACGCATATTTATGACAGGACCGAAGGTGGTCTGCAGCTCTTCTGCGGACCGGGCCAGTATATTCCGGGCCAGAGAGAGGGCTTCCAGCTTATTACGGTAAAATGTTATCTGTTCTTCTATTTTCTCCAGTGTTCCGTATATATCATCGGATGAAAAAATATCGTCAGCAGCCTGGCTCTGACCGCCTGTAAGCTGCAGGGTATCTATGCAGGCCCGGGTGTAGCTGATCTTGTTTCGTATCTCCATTAATTCTGCGGTAGTGGATTCCAGCTTTTCCGTTAAAATATCCGCGGAACACTGCCTGATGCTGAGCAGCGTGGACTTGCTCAGTTCGGCCGACTGTATCAGTGCCGCGGCAGCCTCCCAGCGCTGCTCGTACTCTTCCAGAGTCAGACCTCCCAACAGCTCATCAAAATCCTTTTGCTCTTTACAGAGCTGCTTTTCAAGAGCTTCCAGACGCTGGACATCATCCTCCGGCACAGCCTGGGGAATGAGCGTCTTCTTCCGCTTCAGGAAGCATATGATGCTTCCGCACAGTGCCAGAAGCGTGCCGGCAAAGCTTCCCGTAATTATGCCCAGAGACATTGATTTTAAGAAAGCGTAGGTTGAAAAGAACAGACCCGCTCCGAATACCAGCAC
>CBCSVZ010000123.1:0-4304 GCA_965143695.1 uncultured Oscillospiraceae bacterium | reverse complement strand
ACCGGATGAATTTTTGTCGGGGGAGATATTACTTCCGATACTCTGGCTTCCTTGACTATCTGAACCGTCAGAATCCTTATAAGAGCTGCGAAAAACGTAGCTGCTTATCAGGGAACCGGCGGCAATGCCCAAAATAAGGGATAAACATATGCAGGAAATAACAAGACCTTTCATTGCTCCTGACATACGGTTCTTTGTGATTTTTTTAACATTCTGATTATTTTCAGAATTGTCCTGACCGGCATTTCTGTGAACTGTGCGGTATTGCAGTCCCGGATCGGAATTTACGTTACCGGGAATAGTACCCATACCGCCTGGTCTGCTGCTGTAGGCGGATGTCTTCTGTTCCGACGGCTGCTGCTCAGGATTGGTTCCGCTGCCGGCGGTTTGCGTATTTGCATTTACAGCATAATAAGATGTTGAATAGCTGTTTCTTTGTGAATCTCCTGTATTCGGCACGCTTTCTGCACAATATGTGATTTCCGGCTGCTGATTCCTGCTAACAGAATTTTCTGTAACGATGGTTGGGTCGTCGGGGAAATTTCTATTGGCTGCATTTTCAGCAGCAGATGGAATATTTGCAGAATCATAAGGACTTTCTATGTGATTTTCCATATTATTATTTTGATTATCATGATACATAAGTCTTCAGAACTCCTTTCAAATTATTATTAACTGTTAAGTATGATGCATAAGGTTTTCTAACTTACGGTATTATCATAACCGGCTTAAGTGAAGGTTATATGAACACCGGCTGAAAACCCAATGAAACACTGCAAAAATACAATATCTCTAAAATAACCAAAAAAAACACTACTCTAATTATACAAAATTATTATTTTGTCTAATTGACTAACTCTTTACAGATTACTATCAAAATTTAATATATATTCTCTTTCGCGTATGTTATAATGCTTTTATATTATAACACATTTTGAAACGGTGATTCTTTTATGTATTATGACATGCACACACACAGTGAATTTTCCACAGACAGCCATACCACAATGGTCTGTGAAATTCAATCCGCATTGGAGAAAGGTTTCAGCGGAATTGCTTTTACCGATCATATCGATTTAGATTTTACAGGACATGAGGAGGAATTTCAGTTCGACATTTCTGCGTATTTTACCCAAATCGATCAACTGACCGATGAATACAGCGGAAAACTGGAGATTATCAAAGCGGTGGAGTTCGGCATACAGCCTCATACGGTCGCGGATACCAGAGCGCTGCTTCAGGGGTATCCCTACGACTTTATACTGGGCTCTACCCACCTTTTCAGCAGAAAGGATCCTTTTGAGCCGGAATTCTTTCAGACGGAAAAGACAAAAACAGAGCTTTACAGAGACTGTCTGGAATGTATTTACGGGAACATCAGGCTGTATCACGATTTTGATGTGTTGGCGCACATTGACTATCAGGTCCGGAACGCTCCCTATCAGGATCCCGGCTTCTATTATAAGGACTACACCGAGCTTCTTGATGAGATATTCCGGTTTATTATTCAGAAAGGAATCGGTCTTGAAATCAATACCTCTACTTATAAAGCAGTTCCTTTGGATTTGCAGCTTCTGAAACGATACAAAGAGCTTGGCGGTGAAATCGTTACCCTTGGAAGCGACGCCCACTACTGTCAGAATGTAGGTCAGTTGTTTCCGGAATATATAGAGATCATAAAAATGTGCGGCTTTGACTATATCGCCCATTATAAACACAGAAAGCCTGTTTTTGACAGAATTCAGTTATAAAAAGATCATTGTCAGCGCTTTCTCATGATTATTTTCACAAGCTCCACCATGGGGATAACGGTAAAAGCAATTCCCAGGGCTGTCATATACTCTGTAAAGGAAATCGCGGTAAGACCGAACGCACCGGATACAACAGGAACATAGATCACAATCAGGGTCAGAATCAGCGACAGCAGCATGGCACCCCACAGAAGCATATTCTGCTTTTTCAGCTTAAATATGGATTGTCGCTGTGAGCGCATATTAAAGGAATGGAATATTTCCGCCATGGACAAGGTCAGAAACGCCATGGTCATACCGTCCTGGCTGGTGACAAATTCCCACCTTCCGGCTTCCATAAAATGTCCTGTCAGATAAGAAACTACTGTAATCGCTGCCAGCAGAATGCCTTGATACAGCACACCGATACCAAGCCCGTCAGCAAAAATACC
This sequence comes from uncultured Oscillospiraceae bacterium, assembly GCA_965143695.1. Classification (GTDB taxonomy): domain Bacteria; phylum Bacillota; class Clostridia; order UBA1212; family SIG427; genus CABQMV01. The sequence continues at coordinate 2,122 of CBCSVZ010000123.1, read as the reverse complement.
TTTATCGGTTCCCTCCGGCTTTCGCTCCATAAGCCCCGGTTCCGCAGGTTCCGTTCCCAATGCCAACGCGGGCACACAGTCGGTTATTAAATTGATCCACAGCAGATGGACGGGCTTCAGAATTATAAAGCCTGCAACCGTAGCAAAGAAAATGGAAAGCACCTCACTGAGGTTGGAGGACAACAAGAACTGAATCGCCTTCTTGATGTTGTCATAAATGCGTCTTCCCTCCTCAACCGCAATCACAATGGTGGCAAAATTATCGTCAGCAAGTACCATATCCGCCACATTTTTTGTGACATCGGTGCCTGTAATTCCCATTCCGACGCCGATATCAGCGGTTTTGATAGAGGGCGCGTCATTTACGCCGTCTCCGGTCATGGCGGTGATCTTGCCTTTTTTCTGCCAGGCCTTCACAATACGCACTTTATGCTCAGGCTGTACCCTTGCGTAGACAGAATACGTTTCAATGCTGTTCTCCAGTTCTTCGTCTGACAGATCATTTAATTCCGCACCGGTTATCGCCTGCGAAGGATTCGTTATGATACCAAGCTCCAGGGCAATGGCAACCGCCGTATCCCGGTGATCACCGGTGATCATAACCGGTCGGATTCCGGCTGAACGGCACTTTTTGATAGCCTCCAGCACCTCAGGTCTGATAGGATCGATCATGCCGGTCAGTCCTATAAAAGTAAGCTCTTTCTCCAGTGTTTCCGGAGAAAAATCATCAGGAAGTTCTGTATAGGTCCGGAAAGCCGCTGCCAGCACGCGCAGCGCCTTGTCTGCCATTTTTTTATTGTGGGCGGATATTTCCTGCTTTATTTCTTCCGTCAGGGGGATGATTTTACCGTCCTTCAGTACCGTGGTGCAGCATTTCAGCAGTTCATCAGGCGCTCCCTTTGTAAACTGAACCAGCTCACCGCCGTCGGAATTCCGATGGACCGTGGACATCATTTTACGCATGGAATCGAAGGGAGCTTCCCCTACTCTCGGTAGCTGCAGCTTCAGTTCGTTTTTATTCAATCCCTGCTGATAAGCAAAATTTACAAGGGCACATTCCGTAGGCTCACCCACAGCTGTAAGCTTCTCTGTGTCCAGCTCCGCATCGGAAGCCAGGGTCATGGCTTTTGCCAACAGTTCGGGCTCTTCGGTAAAATACTCGGTTACTGTCATAACATTCTGGGTCAGTGTTCCCGTCTTATCGGAACAGATTACCTGGGCACTTCCCAGCGTTTCTACCGCTGTCAGTTTCCTGATTACCGCGTTTCTTGCAGACATCTTTGTAACACCCATGGACAGCACAACAGTAACAACTGCCGCCAGACCCTCGGGAATTGCGGCAACCGCAAGACTTACCGCTACCATAAAGGTATCCAGCACGATTGCCCCGGAAAAATCAGGAAGCGCTTTGATCATATTAAAGGCAAAGATAAATATACAGATTCCGAGGACGATATATGTGAGAATTTTACTTAGATGAGACAGCTTGATCTGAAGAGGCGTTTTCCCCTCAGAGGCCTGTTCCAAAGCATCGGCGATCTTCCCCATCTCCGTATTCATGCCGGTAGCTGTGATGACTGCCCTGCCTCTGCCGTATGCGACACTGGAGCCCATGTAAATCATATTTTTTCGGTCGCCCAGTGGAATATCCTTTTGATTGCCCAATGCGAGTGCCTCCGTCTGTTTATTGACGGGAACGGATTCTCCCGTGAGTGCGGATTCTTCTATCCGCAGATCGGCACATTCAATGATTCTGGCGTCTGCCGGCACTGCATCGCCTGCCTCCAGAAGAATGATATCTCCTGTTACAAGCTCCTCCGATTTGATAACATGTACATTTCCGTCACGAAGGACCTTGGAGGTGGCGGCCGACATTTCCTGCAGGGCAGCAATGGCCTTCTCTGCCTTGCTCTCCTGATATACCCCGAGTACAGCATTGATCAGTACAACGGCAATGATGATAAATACATCCGCAAAAGATTCCTGCTCATATACGGAAGTCACCGCCGATATGACAGCAGCGGCGATCAGTATAATAATCATTGGATCTGCCAGCTGCCGGAAGAAGCGTTTCATCACAGAGGTCTTCTCCGGGTCCTTCAAACGGTTTCTGCCGTTTCCT
>CBCSVZ010000122.1:0-4305 GCA_965143695.1 uncultured Oscillospiraceae bacterium | reverse complement strand
AAGTCTCCAGCTCCGAAAGGAAGCTGTCGAAAAGCTCCACTGCCTCTGCAGAAGGCGCGGCCTTGTCATACACATCCCCTGCAATGAGCACCGCCTGCGGGTTGTGCGTGCGTACCAGCTGCAGAATCTGCTGTAAAATATATTTTTGATCGGGGATCAGGCTGAGCTCTCTGAGCCGCTTCCCTAAATGAAGGTCTGCCAGGTGGAATAGTTTCATTGGGCGGAAAATCCTTTCTGTAATATTACAGATATTATGGCACAAATTGCAGGGAACGGCAAATGGGCGGTGCCGGCTGGATTCCGCCTTGACTTCCGTAAGCCCCGGAGGGTAAAATAGATACAAACAGAAAAGACTGACAGGAGTAGAATATGCACTGGAGAGAAATAAGATTGAAACAGGAAGAGTCCCTTGCCCCCTATGCGGCCAGATCTGCCGCAAGCTTAGGACGGGCGGTAGCCGAGCCTCCCTGCGAGGTCCGCTCGGCCTTCGAACGGGACGGCAACCGCATTTTATATTCGGAGGATTTCAGAAGGCTGCGCCATAAGACGCAGGTGTTCTTCAATGCGAAAAACGACCACATCTGCACACGGATGGAGCATGTACTCTATGTGAATTCTATTTCCAATACTATAGGCAGGACGCTGAACTTAAATCAGGATCTGCTTACGGCCATTGCCCTGGGACATGACATCGGCCATGCACCCTTCGGACACAGCGGAGAGCGGGCGCTGGATAACATGCTGAACGCCATCAATCCACAGCTGCATTTTCACCACGAAAACCACAGCCTGCGGGTGGCGGACAGACTTTCCAAGCGGATCTCCCAGGAGATGATCGCGGACCGCTGTGGCCTGAATCTTACCTATGAGGTCAGAGACGGTATTGTTTCCCACTGCGGAGAGAACTACGACGAGTACGAGTTGAAGGCCGATAAAAATAAAAAGCCGGAACTGATATATGAAACAGACCACAGACACTGTATGCCTTATACCACAGAGGCCTGTCTGGTACGGCTGGTGGATAAGATCGCCTATGTGGGCAGGGATATTGAGGACGCGATCCGGGCAAAGCTCATTGACTATAACGACATTTCTCCGGAGGTCAGAAAGACACTGGGCTCTACCAATGGAGAAATGATTAATACCCTGGTGGTTGACCTGATCGAGAACAGCTATGGCACGGAGTATATCCGGCTCAGCCCGGAGAAGGGGCAAGCGCTCAAGGAAATGATACTGGCCAATAATGAGAATATCTACAAGTCAGACATGATCAAACAGTACGAAAAAAACGCCACCAACACCATGGAAGGTCTTTTTAAAATGCTGTACGGATATGTGTGCGACATCTGGGGAGAGGCTGTAGCCGGAACGCCCGTCGGTGCCTCCGCGGTACCGTCTCATGTGCTGGAGCGCATGCTTGCCCGTGAAGATTCCCCTGTCAGACGCCGCCTGGTAAAATACATTTTTGAAAAGGGCTACGGGCCCAAAGAGGTCCCGCCCGAACAGATCGTAACAGACTACATTGCGGGAATGACCGATGCCTACGCACTGAAAACCTACGAGGAGCTTTACTGGATATGAAGACACATAATTTTTTCGGATTTATCAGCAGAATGAAATATATCAACCGATGGGGGCTCATGCGCAACACCCGCACGGAGAATATACAGGAGCACAGCTATGAGGTTGCCATGCTGGCCCATGCCATTGCCCTGATCGCCAATAAATACTACGGCGGTACATACGATCCTCAGAAGGCCTGTATGTATGCCATGTTCCACGATGCGAACGAAATTATTACCGGAGACCTTCCCACACCGGTAAAATATTTTAACCCGGAGATCAAGGAATCCTACGGACAGCTAGAGGATATTTCCAAGGAAAAGCTGCTGGACATGCTGCCGGAGGATTTCCGTGGGGAATACCGGAAGCTGTTTTTCTATGAAAAAGAAGATCCCGACTATTATCAGGTGGTAAAGGCTGCCGACAGAATTTCCGCCTATATTAAGTGCGTGGAAGAGGTGAAAGCGGGCAACAGCGAGTTTAAGAAGGCCAAGGCCGCTACGGAAAAATCCATTTACGGTATGCAGTTCCCCGCGGCGGACTATTTTATGAAGAATTTTGTAGGAGCCTATGGGCTGACACTGGATGAGATGGAATGAGGGCATCTCTTTGATCTGTTTTGCGGTTTTGCTGCCCGGAAGCGCAGCATATTATTAAAAAAGAAAAATGTGATGCTCAAAAAGCGCAGCAGCAACATGGTTTTTCCGGGTTGTGCTGCGCTTTTATCCAAAAAACGGCCATTTTACCGGGCGAAAATGAAAAAACGAGCATCAAAACCCAAGTTTGCGCTTATTGGGTGCGCCTGCACGCATCAATTCTCTGCAAATGGTAGTGCTGATGCCCGGGACGGTCAGATCAGAACGTTGTCGCCCCTTCATGGACAGGCCGCCCGCTTTATCTGCTCTTACTTTGACATATCCTGTGGAAAGCAGTACAATACATAGTGCTGTTTTATATTTATTTTACCCAAAGGCGGTTTTGCAATGGACAGATTGAAAGATGAATCGGTAGACAATCTCTTTGAGGCGATTCTTACATTGAAGAGCCTTGACGAGTGCTATAAATTTTTTGAAGATATCGGAACCATAAACGAGATTAAATCCTTTGCCCAGCGATTTGATGTAGCCAAGATGCTCAGCGAAGGCAGGACCTACGGGGAGATTTCGGGGAAGACAGGTGCCAGTACTGCTACCATCAGCAGAGTAAGCAAATGCCTGAATTACGGGGCGGACGGATATAATCTTGTAATAGAGAGACTGAAAGAAAAGGGGAGTAACTGAACATGGGATTATTTGAGAAGATTTTCGGAACACACAGCGACAGAGCCTTGAAAGAAATCAGACCCATTGTCGATCAGATAAATGCGCTGGAGCCTCAGATGCAGGCGAAGAGCGATGCAGAGCTGAGAGAAATGACACAGATTTTCAAAGATCGGCTGAAAGCCGGCGAGACCACCGATGATATTTTACCGGAGGCCTTTGCGGTGACCAGAGAGGCGGCAAAACGTGTACTGGGACAGCGGCATTACGACGTACAGCTGATCGGCGGTATCGTGCTCCATCAGGGCAGGATCGCCGAGATGAAGACCGGTGAAGGTAAGACGCTGGTTTCCACCCTTCCTGCATACCTTAATGCCCTGGAGGGCAAGGGCGTACACATCGTAACCGTCAATGACTATCTGGCAAAGCGTGACAGTGAATGGATGGGAAAGATATATACCTTCCTGGGACTGACCGTAGGTGTCATCATCCACGATCTGAACGCAGAGGAAAGGCGCGCGGCATATAACTGCGACATCACCTATGCTACGAACAATGAGCTGGGATTTGACTACTTAAGAGACAATATGGTGATCTATAAGGAAAGCCTGGTGCAGAGACCTCTGCACTTTGCCATTATTGATGAGGTAGACAGTATCCTGATCGATGAGGCCAGAACCCCTCTGATTATTTCCGGCGCGGGAAACAAGTCCAGTGATATGTATGAGAAGGTGGACGCCTTTGCCTCGACCCTTTCTGTGAAGGTCATCAAGGAAACTGACACAAAGGATCTGAACGAGGATGTTACCGAGGACTATATTGTAGACGAGAAGGCCAAGACTGCGGTCCTTACCGATCACGGTGTCAAGAAGGCAGAGGCATGGTTTGAGATCGAAAATCTTTCCGATCCTGAAAATGCCCTGCTGGCCCACCATATCAACCAGGCCATCCGGGCTCACGGTATCATGAAACGCGACATTGACTATGTGGTCAAGGACGGAAGCGTTATTATTGTGGATGAATTTACAGGCCGTCTGATGTTCGGAAGACGCTATAATGAAGGTCTGCATCAGGCAATTGAGGCCAAGGAGCATGTGAAGGTTGAAAAAGAAACCATGACACAGGCTACGATCACCTTCCAGAATTACTTCCGGATGTATAAAAAGCTCTCCGGTATGACCGGTACGGCCCAGACAGAGGAAAGCGAGTTCAACGATATCTACCAGCTGGATGTTGTGGTCATTCCCACCAATAAGCCCATGGTCAGAATCGACATGACCGATGCGGTATATAAGAATGTCACCGGAAAATACAAAGCTGTCATTGAGCAGGTGAAAGAGTGCTATGAAAAAGGCCAGCCTGTATTGATCGGTACCATATCCATTGAGAAGTCAGAGTACTAAAGCAAGCTGCTGAAAAAGCAGGGTATCCCGCATAATGTGCTCAATGCCAAGAACCACGAGAAGGAAGCGTAAATAGTGGC
>CBCSVZ010000121.1:0-4305 GCA_965143695.1 uncultured Oscillospiraceae bacterium | reverse complement strand
TTATATCCCAAAGAAAAATCCACACGGGACAAGAAAACGACTGTACAGAAAACTCTTGTCGGATAACCAAGAACACGAATGGTGGTGGTTACCGACCCGCACTGATGATAGACTTTTAAAGCAACCTTGATTTTGTCTTGCGAATACATGCTGATTCAGCTCCTTTCGGAGCCCTTAGAAGGTCCAAATTTTTGTCCACACCCCGAACCCGTCCCTATTGGCTGCAGCCGTGAAACGCTTTCAGGGTAAAATGGGTCTTACGGTTGACGGCGCGGTTGGGCCCGCAACCTGGGATGCCCTGCTGAACGGGTAAAATTCCGCTTCCACAAATCCGCGCTGCAATAATAAAAAGGGCTGCCCCAATGCAGCCCCTTTGCGATATTCTGACATTACAGCTTGGTAAACATATCATATTCTCTGTACAACTCATCCATCCAGCTCTTCCAATCGCCGGAACTTGCCACAGCAACACGGGAAATATAATAGACCATATAAATAAGCCAGATCAGATTCAACCCTATCGATATGGAGGAGATGATGATGCCGGCCAGAGCAAACCCGCTGCGTTTCCCGGTCTCCGGCATTTTTTTGGCAACCAGACCCAATATGAGTCCGGGTATTGCCAGCAAAAGTCCGATTCCGTAGCAACAGCAGATCACAACGCTGATAATCCCCAGTATCATCGAGGCAATGCCGAGTCCGTCTGTGGTCTTCTGGGCGGGAACATTGGGCGCGCTCATAACAGGGGGCTGCTGACAGTAGAAATTGCTGCTTTCTGCCTGATCGGCAGGCGGTGTCTGCGGTGCCTGAGGCATCGGAGGCACAGGAGGAACCGGCGGTACAGGGGGGACCGGAGGTGTAAATTGGCTGTTGTCATTATTGTTATTATCATTATTATTAAATTCGTCCATGGTGAGAGCTCCTTTCCATTTCTACATACATATATATTAAGTGTTCATGAAATAATAGTCAAGAGGAGGCGGCCCATTGAAAAAAATGTTACTGACAGTAGGCGGTGCGGTTATCGCAGCCGCAGCTCTTAATATCTTTTTATTGCCCTCGGGTTTTGCTCCCGGAGGTATTTCGGGCATCGCCTTTATTATCAATACCCTTACCCATGGAATCATTCCGGTAGGTACGGGGACATTTGTGCTGAACATTCCGCTTTTTATATTGGGCTATAAGGTACTGGGCAGAAAATTTGCCCGGGACAGCTTGCTGGGGACATTGCTGTACTCCTCTATGACAGATCTGTTGCGTTTGCTCTCCGTATATGTTTCTCCATATATCGGAAAGGAAAATTTCTTAAATGCGGTATACGGAGGTCTGTTCTTAGGGCTGGGGCTCGGCCTTATCTTCCGGGGCGGCGCAACCACAGGGGGGACGGATATTGCCGCCCGTGTGTTACAGCTCAGGTTCTCCTGGCTTACATTGGGACAGATCGTACTGCTGTTTGATGTCCTTTTCTTAGGCGTTGTCGCTGTCAGCTACAGAAGCATTACAGCGGCTATGTACTCAGGTGTCGTCGTGTTTATTTCTTCCAAGGTGATCGACTTGGCCGAGGGTGGCATCAATTATGCCAAGCAGGCCTTTATTATTTTACCCAAAGAGAATGTTTCCGAGGAGCTGGCGGCAGCCATCATGGAGAAAATGCACCACGGCGTCACAAAACTGGATGGGTGGGGGATGCACTCGGGTAAAATGCTTCCGGTGTTGATGGGTGTGGTGGGAAACCGGCAGATACCGTCCCTCAGAAGGCTGGTAAAACGCTTTGATGAGAACGCTTTTGTGATTGTAAGCGACGTGAGAGAAATTCAGGGAACCTGGAAAAAATAGGGGTTGCTTTTTTTTTTGCACTAGTGTATAATGTACCCGTAAAACAGATAACCGCAATGCGAGCTTCGTCTCCTTCCTGTGAAAGTGATTGTGAATCTCTCCCCCAAATAAAGTTCACTATTCGAAGCAACATTGTGATTATGGGGCCTGCTCTTCGGAGCAGGCTTTCTTATTTTTGTTTGTAAATAAAATTCAAATATAGTATACTGTATATAATATCTATTTTACGGAGGTAATGTTGAGATGTATGCCATTGGAAACGACCACACAGGTGTAGCCCTGAAAGAGATTATCAAGAAGTTTGTAGAAGAGAAGGGTTTTGAAGTAAAGGATTTCGGAACCCAGTCCACTGAAGCCAGTAACTATCCGGAGATTGCCGAAGCCGTGGCAAATGCGGTCGCATCCGGAGAATGCGAACGGGGAATCCTGATATGCGGTACCGGCGTGGGAATTTCCATTGCTGCCAATAAAGTAAAGGGGATCAGAGCTGTTTGCTGCAGCGAACCCTTCTCTGCAAAGCTTTCCAAACAGCACAACAATTCCAATATTCTCTGCTTCGGAGCCAGAGTCGTAGGAACTGAGCTTGCCAAGATGATCGTAGAAAGCTGGATGGACGCAGAGTTCCAGGGAGGCCGTCACCAGGTACGTATCGACATGATACGGGATATTGAAAACAGACAGAAATAAGTATATAATAAAGTGCAATTATCAATAAAAAACGGAGGAAGTATGTATGGACAAGCAAAAGAAGCTTGATTTAATGAAGAAAGCTGCCTGCATCAGGAAGTACATAATTGAAAAAGTATTTTCAGCCAAATCCGGTCACCCCGGCGGGTCGCTTTCCTGTACGGATATTTTCACGGTACTGTATTTTGATGAGATGAGAGTCGATGTCAATAATCCGAAATGGGCAGACCGTGACAGATTTGTTTTGTCGAAAGGGCACTGTGCACCGGCGCTGTATGCGACTCTGGCCTTGAAGGGCTTTTTCCCTGAGAAGGATCTGGTTACCCTGAGAAAAATAGACAGTTACCTGGAGGGACATCCCAGCATGACTTATGTGCCGGGCGTTGATATGTCCACAGGCTCCCTGGGTCAGGGAATTTCTGCTGCAGCCGGTATGGCAATGGCGGGGAAACTGGACAAAAAAGATTACCGTGTTTACTCCATATTGGGTGACGGTGAGCTTCAGGAGGGTCAGGTCTGGGAAGCTGCTATGGCTGCTGCACACTACAAGCTGGACAACCTTACCGCTTTTGTAGACTATAACGGTTTGCAGATCGACGGAACCATTCAGGAGGTTATGAATCCTGAGCCGATCGCAGATAAATTTGCTGCCTTCGGCTGGAATGTGATCTCCATAGACGGTCATGATATTGAGGCCATCAAGGATGCCATTGAGACGGCGAAGACAGTAAAAGGAAAGCCTACGATGGTAGTCTGCAGAACAATTAAGGGCAAGGGCGTTTCCTTTATGGAGAATAACGGCGCATGGCACGGCTCCGCTCCGAATCAGGAACAGAGAGATCAGGCGATTGCTGAGCTTGACGCATATCTTGCGGGATTGGAGGCGTAATTATGGGTAAGATAGCAACCAGAGATGCCTACGGTGAGGCATTGGTACAATACGGTAAGGACAATGAGAATATTTTGGTTTTGGATGCGGATCTTGCGAAGGCAACGAAGACGGTTACCTTTAAGAAGGCCGTTCCCGAGAGATTTTTTGACATGGGTATTGCCGAAGGAAATATGATGTCCTTTGCGGCAGGACTTGCAACAACAGGAAAGACTGTTTTCGCAAGTACCTTTGCGATGTTTGCTTCCGGCAGAGCCTGTGAGCAGATCAGAAACTCCATCTGTTATCCGAAGCTCAATGTCAAGATCGCGGCCACCCATGCAGGTCTGACGGTAGGAGAGGACGGCGCTTCCCACCAGTGTATTGAGGATATAGCGCTTATGAGGGCCCTTCCCAATATGACAGTTATCAGTCCCTGTGACGGATTGGAAACAAACCGGGCGATCAAAGCTGCCATCGAATATAACGGACCTGTTTATATCAGACTGGGCCGCAGTGCAGTTGAGGACGTACACGATCCGGAGACCTATCAGTTTGAGATCGGAAAGGGTGTTCAGGTACGGGAAGGAAGCGATGTTACGCTTGTGGCTACAGGACTGATGGTACAGGAATCTCTCAAGGCGGCCCAGCTGCTCAAAGCAGAGGGAATAGAAGCCAGAGTAATCGATATTCATACGATTAAACCCATTGACAGGGATATTCTTGTTAAGGCAGCCAAAGAAACAGGAGCGATTGTTACAGCGGAAGAGCATAATATTTCCGGCGGCTTGGGAAGTGCTGTTGCAGAGGTTATCTGTCAGAATTCCCCCTGTCCGGTTAAAATGGTGGCTGTTCAGGAGAAGTTCGGTACTTCCGGTACTCCTGCCGCACTGCTTGAAAAGTATGGCCTGACA
>CBCSVZ010000120.1:0-4336 GCA_965143695.1 uncultured Oscillospiraceae bacterium | reverse complement strand
TGGTATATTATGACCGTAAAGAGCGGGCAGCAGGGGAGAGCAAATATCCGCTGAAAAAGATGCTGGCTTTTGCGATCGAGGGCATCACTTCGCTGAGCACAAAGCCGATCCGGATGATTACGTTCATGGGAATTGCGGCATTTTTTGTCAGTATTGGATTCCTTATCTGGGCGGTGGTTGATTTCTTCCGGGGCAATACGATCACCGGCTGGGCGAGCATGATGGTATCGCTCTGGTTTATCGGCGGACTGCTTCTTCTCTCGGTCGGAATCGTCGGAGAGTATGTCGGAAAGATTTATCTGGAGTCGAAGCACCGCCCGCGCTATATCATTGAGAGCCGCACGCCGGATCGCATCCGCGAGCGTGAGAAAGGGCGCAGCCGGAAACAGGAGATGCCAGGAGAAAATTTGCGCCGCAGCCGTGCAGAAGCACGGGAACTCCAGACATCAAAAAGAAGAGAAGCTGTGCAAAAACCGGAGCAGGAGTGAAATAGCTCTAAAAAATAGCTCTTAAAAATTCAGGAAACACTTGACAAACCAGGAAAATGGGTGTATCTTCATAAACAAATAATTCCTATCAGGAATAAGGGAATATAAGCTGAAAGGGGACAGGTCCGATGCGTCAGAGTAAAGCCATGCAGATGAATATGATGATGAACGGCATGTGTATGATGTGCTGTCATATTTGTGTGCATGAAAGACGGAACGGGCTGGTCGGATAGACCTGTAAGTATAGCATAGGAAGCCGCGATCCGTACTGGATTCGCGGCTTTTTTGTGTCATAGGAAATTCCTTGGAATTCCTTATGACACAAAAAGGCACTAACTGCTTCCTGTGACAGAAAACAGTAGTGGCATCTTTTATGCGACAGGGTATCAATGCTGTATATTCGGAAAAAGAGAGGGGAAAAGACCATGGAGCAGAGAAAGGAAGCGATCATCTGCCTGGAAGGACTGGGAAAGCAATTCCAGACAACCAACGGAACGGTGACCGCGTTAGATGATATTAACCTGGAAATCCTGAAGGGCGAGATTTTTGGAATTATCGGTCTGTCAGGTGCAGGAAAGAGTACGCTGGTCCGGTGTATCAATATGTTGGAACGGCCCAGGGCAGGGTCGGTGGTCATCGACGGTGTCGATGTGGGTGCGCTGTCTCATAAAGAGCTCCGTAAAATGCGCCGGGATATTACGATGATTTTCCAGGGCTTTAATTTGTTAATGCAGCGGACCTGCCTGAAGAATGTCTGTTTTCCTCTGGAGCTTTCCGGCGTAAAATCTGCCGAGGCGAAAAAGAGAGCCTTGGAGCTGTTGGATATTGTCGGGTTGAAAGAGAAGGCTTATTCCTATCCGGCACAGCTTTCCGGCGGACAGCAGCAGCGAGTGGCGATTGCCAGAGCGCTGGCTACTAATCCCAAGGTGCTGCTTTGCGATGAGGCAACCAGTGCTTTGGATCCTACAACCACCAATTCCATTTTAGAGCTGATCCGGGATATCAATGAGAAGCTGGGCATTACGGTCATTGTCATCACCCATCAAATGAGTGTTGTAGAGAGCATTTGCCATGATGTAGCCATTCTGGAGGGCGGTGCGGTAGCGGAAATCGGAGCAGTAAGCGAAGTCTTCGCCCATCCCAAGTCCAGAGCAGCGAAAAAACTGGTATTCCCGGAGGGAGAAAGCGAAGCCCTGAAAGCGGCATCCGATAACCAGCGGTTTATCCGTGTGGTATTTAACGGTACTGAGTCCGCCAAAAAGCCTTTAATCGCTACCATGGCTTTGGAAAAGGGCATCGAAGCAAATATTGCCTATGCGTCTACCCGCAGTATCGGGGACAAGGCATACGGCTCCATGCTGCTGACCGTTGAGGGCGGCGACGACAAGGTGGCCGAAGCGATTACGTATATGAAAGCGGTAAGCGGCATACAAGCCGAGGAGGTGTTGGTAGAATGAATTTTAGTCCCGAAGTGATTGAGGCCTGGGAGATCGTTAAATCCCAATTTCCTCTTGCCATAGGAGAGACCTTATACGTTACTTTACTGGCCACGGCCTTTTCCATTGTACTGGGGCTGCCCCTGGGCGTCCTGCTGGTAGCAGGGGAGAAGGGCGGCATCCACCCTCTGCCCAAGTGGCTTATGCAGGTATTGAATGTCGTTATCAACCTGCTGCGGTCTGTACCGTTTTTGATTTTAATGATACTGGTATTTCCTTTTACCCGGCTGATTGTAGGTACCGCCGTAGGAACCACGGCGTCTATCGTTCCTCTGGTGATCGCGGCCTTCCCCTTTGTGGCGCGACTTGCTGAAAGCAGCCTGCGTGAAGTAAACCCGAACATTATTGAGATGGCGCAGAGTATGGGGGCATCGCCCATGCAGATCATTATGAAGGTGCTGATTCCGGAGAGCATGCCCTCTCTCATATCCAATGCGACCATTGCCATTACTACCATTTTGGGCTATTCGGCTATGAGCGGTATCATCGGCGGAGGCGGTCTTGGTAAAATAGCCATTAACTACGGATACTACCGCTATAAATATCTGGTTATGCTGCTTGCGGTCATATTGCTGATCATCATGGTACAGGTGTTCCAGACGATTGGCACCAAGCTTGCTGTTAAAATGGATAAGCGCCTCAAGAATAAGGCGGCAAAATAATTTCAAAAACGGACTGTTTCCGGAGCGGAGCAACATGTTACGGGAATATAAAACGAAAGGTGCCATCTCAAAAGACTCTGAGACGGCACCTTTTTTATCACAAATCCATGACCATTACATCAGGGATTTGTAAAGCGCTGTAATTTCCTCTACAGAAGTGTCTCTGGGATTTCCGGGACGGCAGGCGTCATCGTAAGCGGACTGTGCCAGGAAGGGGATATCCTCCTCTTTCACGATCTCCTTCAGATCAGCCGGAATTCCTACATCAGAAGCCAGCTTTCTTACTGCGTCCACGGCAGCCTTGCGGTATTCCTCCTGAGACATCTGCTCTACACCCGGCACGCCCATGGCCTTAGCAATGTATTTATACTTGTCCCCTGTAGCAGGAGCATTGTATTCCATTACTGTGGGTAAAATGATGGCGTTTGCCACACCGTGGGGCGTGTCGTATACGGCGCCCAGAGAGTGTGCCATGGAGTGTACGATACCAAGTCCCACATTGGAGAAGCCCATTCCTGCAACATACTGTCCCAGGGCCATTCCTTCCCGGCCCTCAGGGGTGTTGTTGACCGCGCCTCTCAGACTGTTGGAAATGATTTCAATGGCCTTCAGGTGGAACATATCTGTCATTTCCCAGGCGCCCTTGGTAATATAACCTTCAATAGCGTGGGTCAGGGCATCCATACCGGTAGCGGCGGTAAGTCCCTTCGGCATACTGGACATCATATCCGGGTCGATAACCGCGATAACCGGAATATCATGTACATCTACGCATACAAATTTTCTCTTCTTCTCAACATCTGTAATTACATAGTTGATGGTAACCTCGGCAGCAGTTCCTGCCGTAGTGGGCACTGCAATAATCGGAACGCATTTGTTCTTCGTAGGAGCAACACCCTCCAGACTTCTTACGTCTTCAAAATCAGGGTTTGCAATAATGATGCCGATGGCTTTGGCAGTGTCCATGGAGGAACCTCCGCCGATGGCAATAATATAGTCGGCTCCGGAAGCCTTAAATGCTGCAACACCTGTCTGCACATTCTCAATAGTCGGGTTGGGCTTTATGTTAGAGTATACCTCGTAAACCAGTCCGGCGTTATCCAGCACCTTCAATACCTTGTCCGTTACACCGAATTTGATCAGGTCCGGGTCAGAGCAAACAAAGGCTTTCTGAAAGCCTCTGGCTTTTGCTTCGTTGGCAATTTCCTGAATGGCGCCCTTGCCGTGATAAGAAGTTTCGTTTAACACAATTCTGTTTGACATAAAATCAACCTCCTACATAATATGTTATATATAGGATACATCATTCTTACAAATTTATCCAGTTATTTTTTTAACAAGTCCCCGAAGGGGGTAACCGATCATGGCGGCACAGAAGATCTTAATGCACTCGGCAGAGAGATAAGGGCGAAGGGCCCTGTCCCAGATCCCGGCAAAGGTCAGATCTGATTTTACCACCAGCCAAAGCGCTCCGCAGACATAACAGAGGGCAACCCCGGCAATCATGCCCACAAAGTACATGTAAGCGTTCCTGGGGTTGGCGTCGATGATCAGCCCGGCTACGGTGATCAGCAGCAGAGAGCCGATGAGATAGCCGCCGGAATCTCCGAGAAAATATTGATAGCCCCCTGTCCAGCCGGCAAATACGGGAACACCCAGAGCTCCCAGCACCAGATAGATGATAACGCAC
>CBCSVZ010000119.1:0-4388 GCA_965143695.1 uncultured Oscillospiraceae bacterium | reverse complement strand
GAATATCCCAAGAAGTATGTTGAGGCATTCTATAACGGACAGGAAGCCGAGGGCGACCATGAGGCAGTCAACCTCTGCCGTTCCGCATGGGTAGGAAGCCAGAAGTACAGAACGCTTGTCTGGACAGGCGACGTTCAGTCCAACTTTGAGTCCTTTAAGGATCAGGTCATCGCTGGTCAGAACATGGGTCTTGCAGGTATTCCCTGGTGGACCACCGACATCGGCGGATTTATGACAGACAACTGGGACGACCCCGATTTCAAGGAGCTTCTCATACGCTGGTATCAGTACGGTGTATTCTGCCCTATCCTGCGTATGCACGGAAACCGCGGCCCCGACTGGGATATCCCCAAGCTTGATGACCGTGATTTCGGCGGCGGATATCTTTACACAGGTCACCCCAACGAGCTCTGGAGCTACGGTGAGGAAGCCTATGAGATCATGAAGAAGTGGCTGGATATCCGTCTTTCCATGAAGGATTATATTGCAGGACTTATGGAAGAAACCGCAAAGACAGGCGCGCCTATTATCCGCACAATGTTCTTTGAGTTCCCCGATGATGAAAAGTGCTGGGAACTTCCCGAGCAGTATATGTTCGGCAGCGATTATCTTGTTGCTCCCGTGCTTGAGCTTGGCGCAAGAGAGCGCAGTGTATATCTGCCAAAGGGTCAGTGGGAGAGCATCTCCGACAAGAAGATCTACAGCGGCGGTCAGACCGTCACCGTTCCCGCACCTCTTGATGTTATGCCTGTATTTAAGAAGATCGGATAAATTATCGATTGGTTTAAAAATATCACTTAATTAAGAAACAGCTTCTCCCTCAAAATATCGGCGGAGAAGCTGTTTACATAATATATAAACTATAATACTGCAATAAGGTAAAAAGGTCTGTGCGAAAACAATAGAATTACCTTATACTGCTATTATTCAATAAAATGAAAGGAACGTAAATATGAATTACAAAAAAACGCTGATAGCCTGTTACTTGGGATTTGTTACACAGGCAATAGCTGCAAATTTTGCACCGCTGCTGTTTCTTACTTTTCATAATAATTACAATATTTCTTTAGGAAAAATAGCGCTTATCTCATCTGTGTTTTTTATTACACAGCTTATTGTTGATATTTTGTGTGCACGTTTTGCAGATACCATAGGCTACAGAAATTGTGTTGTTGGTTCGCAGCTGCTTTCGGCGGTCGGACTTATCGGACTTGCTTTTCTTCCGCAGGTCACACCCGATCCGTTTATAGGAATAATAATCAGTACAGTACTTTATGCCATAGGCAGCGGTCTTACGGAAGTGCTTGTAAGCCCTATCGTTGAGGCGTGCCCTTTTGAGCATAAGGAGGCGGCAATGAGCCTGCTCCATTCTTTCTACTGCTGGGGGTCGGTCGCAGTCATACTGCTCTCAACGCTGTTCTTTGCACTGTTCGGGATAGAGAACTGGAAATGGCTCTCCTGCATCTGGGCGATAATTCCGCTATATAATGTATTCAATTTTGCAGTATGTCCAATCGAGCATCCGACAGAGGGCGGTAAGGGAATGAGTATTGGCAGTCTGCTTAAAGTTCCGCTGTTTTGGCTCTCCATTCTGCTTATGGTATGTGCAGGTGCATCTGAACTTTCGATGGCACAGTGGGCATCTGCGTTTACAGAATCTGCACTGGGTCTTTCCAAATCAATGGGAGATATCGCAGGCCCGTGTATGTTCGCCGTTACAATGGGTATAAGCCGGTCATTGTACGGAAAATATGGTGAAAAAATTGATCTTATGAAATTTATGATCGCTTCGGGGGCTCTTTGTCTTGCTTGCTATATTACAGCATCTTTGTCGGAGATACCTCTGCTGGGACTTGTCGGCTGCATAGTGTGCGGTTTTTCGGTAGGAATAATGTGGCCCGGAACTATAAGCATCTGTTCGGCTAAGATACCTTCGGGAGGTACGGCCATGTTTGCACTTCTGGCAATGGCAGGAGATATGGGCGGTGCACTCGGACCTGCAGTCGTGGGCAATATTTCCCAAAATGCAGGAGATAATATGCAAAAGGGTATGTTTGCAGGCTGTGTATTTCCGCTTGTGCTTATTATTTCCGTTTTATTTGTCAAAAAGCTTAGCAGGCTAAACAGAGCATAAAAAAAGCGTTACCTTTCAATTCGATAGGTAACGCTTTTTCTATTGCAATATAGATGTTCGTTATGATTGAATCTTTACATTTGCTCTGTTATTCGCCATACCAACAAACTTTGTCATACTTTATCGTGTCATCATCAAATGTCGCTTTTGCAGTAACAGTATTTTTCTCATTTTTCTTTATATTAACATTGTTCCATACAAAAGCAGTATTATTGCTATCTGGCAATTCGCTGCGTTTTATTATGCCAAGCGACCTGTCGTTCACGAAAAGTTCAATACTTTGTGCATTTGAATATATCTTTATAAATGGTACATTGCAAGGTCTTACGTTATGACGGCGCTCAGTAATGTAGATAGTTTTCTCACTGCTCCATACAGACCTGTAAAAGAAATACGCATCTTTGGGTATGCGTTCTCTCGTGCATAGACCCTTATCATTCTGTCCTATCGTATCGCCCTCTTCACGACCACTGGAAGGAAAATCAAACATACACCATACAAATGCTGCCCAAAGATATTTTCTTGCAGAAAATTGCCGCCAAACAATTTCGTGAAGCTGTGACTGATAATTTTCATAATGACGAGCTCCATTCGGGTCAATATCGTTCAGCCAGTCTATGCTGTCCTTGTGCTGTGTTAGGGCTCCGCCACCGCCGTATTCAGAAATGCATATCGGACGTTTTTCCTTTGAATTATGGTATAAGTCAAGCCATTCTCCGAAATGTTCTGCATCGCCCGCTTCCTTATACCAACCGAAATAACGGTTATATCCTACGACATCTGCGGGAAGCTGCAAAAATCTGCCATAGAACTGATTGTCTGCATAAGTTTTCAGCCTTGTGTTGTCCTCCTTGCAGGCAAGCTCATAAAGTTCTTGGTATAAAGCAAAAATTTCATCAGACATTTGGTGAAGTTCATTAGATATTCCCCATAAGATGATTGATGGATGATTGTAATTCTGCCTGATAAGCTCAATAAGCTGCTGTTTTGCATTTTCTGCAAAGCCATCTGCAAGAATGTGACGTTCGCTTTCATCCGGAGACATTTTGTTTATAATCCCTATCTCTGTCCAAACACAAATACCGAAATCGTCACACAGTGAATATTCCTGACTGCAATGCTGATAATGAGCCATTCTTACAGCGTTGCAACCCATATCACGAATAATTCCATAATCACGTTCACGTTGGATATTTGTCATTGCCCAGCCGCTTTCAAAGCTGTCTTGATGATAGTTCACACCATGAAGAGGATAAGACTTTCCGTTAAGGAAAAAACCATCCTCAGGGTTAATATGATATGTCCTTATGCCAAAATTTTCGGATACCATATCTGTTGCTTTGTCCCCATAAAATAGGGTGACTTCGGCACGATACAGACAGGGAGAGTTTACACCATCCCACAACTGCGGAGCAGATATTTTTTTCGAAAGTGTAAGCCTGTCGCTTTCTGTATGTC
Source organism: uncultured Oscillospiraceae bacterium (assembly GCA_965143695.1). Classification (GTDB taxonomy): domain Bacteria; phylum Bacillota; class Clostridia; order UBA1212; family SIG427; genus CABQMV01. Next base: position 796 of record CBCSVZ010000119.1, on the reverse strand, counting down.
CACACATCTCTGCAACAGGCTTTCCGTCTGGAGCAAAAATTACGGCCTTTGCCTCTATGTTGTTGGCGGAATCAAGCTTTATCAGTACATCAATGTCTGCGCTGTCTGATGTAATATTATGTGGTGTGATGTAGACTCCGCAGGAACCACCGTCCTCCAGTGCAATGTGAACAGGTTCGGCGGCAATTAATTTAACTTCTCGGTACAATCCACCCATTTTTGTAAAATCGCCCTGTTCAGTAATTGGAGCAATGTAATTTGTGGGTGAATTGTCAACAAGGACTGCAATTTGGTTTTTTCTATCATAGTGTACATGATTCGTTATGTTTATGCGAAAAGCAGAATAGCCTCCATCGTGTTTTCCGGCAAAAAAGCCATTCACAAACACTTTAGCAGTAGTGTTGGCTCCCCCAAATTCAATGTATAGTGCCTTGCCCTTGTATTTTGTCGAAAGCTCCAAATCTCGGCGGTAACAGGTCAGTCCTTTATAATAGCTGCTTGTTACACTATCAGTTGCATTAAAAGTGTGAGGCAGGCAGATCCTTTCCAATGAGCAATCGTCAAATTCGTGTGTAACTGCATCATTTTCGCTTATTCCCAGATTATATATCTTAGCAAAGCGCCATCCGTTGTTAAGTTCTATTTCAGTTCGCATAAATATTTCCCCTTAAATTATAGTTACTGTATGTTGGAAGGAATTAATTTCAATATTATAAGGTCACCTCTAAAAAACTTGTTTGAGTGAAAATGTGTATAGCACGCCGCCTGCTTCTTTCAACGAGCGAAATTTCTGATG
>CBCSVZ010000118.1:0-4414 GCA_965143695.1 uncultured Oscillospiraceae bacterium | reverse complement strand
GTATCAAATTGCCGGAGCGCACGCCCGTTTATGAAAATGAAGAGAACGCACTTTTGGAAAGCGGAGTTGATCAGTGGATGCGACAGGGGATCCTGATGCAGCCCGAGGGTTTCGGCAGGCTTTATTTGGGACTTGCTGCTCCGGAGAACATTATGCCCCATATGGGAAATACAGGCTGGGGAAGATTCCTGCACTGGGCGGCGGGAAATTTTGATATGACTGTGCTGTGCGGAAACCTGGAACGGGGGTGCGGAGCGGCTTTTTGTGATATGGTTCTCATGGCAGCCCAGAGCAACCTGTGGGAGGCAAAAACATGTCGGCACAGGAGAGAATGGTTTGATTCCAATGAGTTTGCCGTGCCTGTAAAATTTGTGGCCTGGGAATACAAGGAGGGAATCAGCCTCCCTGCCGAAAAATATGCGGAAATTGTCGGATCGTCCGACTTTCTGGGGGAAGTATACCATGACGGAAGCCGGCAGATTGCGGAAAATATGGGATACACGCCCTATTGCTTTGCCATACCGGAAATCATCCGAGAACAGTACCGGGTCATTATTTCAAAAGTGATCAGCGCCATAGAACATAAATAGAAAAGGAGCAGTGATGAACCATGAAAAAGAGTTATTTATTGATTGCGGCTATTATTTTAACAGGGATATTTTTGCTGTCCGGGATCGGAATTGCATATGCTGCGGAACAGCCATCAGAGGTGATCTCTCCCTCTGTCGTTACCGTTGCCTTTGCACACAGCTACAACGGTACTACGAATGTGCAGGGTGCGGCCTTTAATCTGAAGGGAGCAAATGCGGAAATTGATTTAGAGGGTGGGGTAGCCTTTTGCTTTGATACGAATCTGGAACATATGCCGCAAGGCTCGGAGTACCAATTTCTGGGACTGGCGCAGGATTACAGCGGCACCTGGAATGTGGAAAACGCCTATAAGTGTATTCTGGCGGCGGAAGACATTATCAATCAGTCTAAATACAGGGAACTGTCCGGAAGCATGAAATTGTTTGCGGTTCAGGTAGCCGTCCGCAAGCAGCAGGCCTTCGGGCCCTATTCAGGAGTACAGGCTACCGCCTCAGCTGACGTTGTGTGCAATGCACGCCAGTCTCAGCTGATGATCGAACTTACCAATGAGATCGTAAGGGAGGGCCTGGCCGGGAACCGGAAGCTGCCTTCCAAAGTACAAACCATAGAGCTGGAGAAGACAGGGGGAAGCAGGTATGACGGGGACTGCTATATTCTGGCGGAATATTCCGTCAGGACACCGGCCGGCAGTGCCCAAACTGTCACTTTGGGAGAGGGAACTTCCCAGGGGGTGGAGGCTGCTGTGGACGGAAACGGTAAAATTACCGTAAGGATTCCCTGTGACAGGATGCAGGGTACGGTATCCTGGAGTCTTGCTGTCATGGGCACGGTTCAGGTGAAAACGATGCTTTTGTTCTCTCCGGCTGCCTCGGGCTATCAGCGCATGGTGAGCCTTCGGAGCTACGGCGCGGAGGCCCGGGGAGCGGTTTCGGGAAGTGAGACATTTTACGGACTTACTATTCGCAAAAAGAATGGAGAAACAGGAGACATTCTGGCAGACGGACAGGCTGTGTTCCGAATAAAGTCTGAGGCCACGGGAAGATATATGGCGGTCAACGGCAGTACCGAATTTATAACTGCGAGTGGTACGGTTACTGTCCCGGAGATCCTGCCCGCGGGAACCTATCTTCTTGAAGAAACAGCAGCACCACAGGGATACAAGGTAGGAGATGCTGTCAGGGTAAGCATTCCCGAAACAAGCAGCGTTGACGTTACCAATAGTCCTCTGAAGGGAAGGATCGCCGTTATTAAGACGGGAAACAGTTATACAGGAGTGGAGATACAGCAGTCGGAGTATGGGGAGATAAGGCGGCCGGTGTTTGCGGAAAAGCCTCTTGCGGGAGTTAAGTTTACAATCAGGGACAGCAGCGGAGCGACGGTAGACGAGCTGCTTACAGATGCTGACGGAAGGGCTTTGTCAGATGAGCTGCCCTGGGGAAAATACTATGTGCAGGAAGCAGAGACACTGCCCGGGTATATTTTGGAAACGAAGGTTTATGAAGCAGAGATTACTCCGGAAAAGCTTGATCCGTCTGTTAAAGTGTATAACGACTACAGGGAGGTTTCTCTGATCATACAAAAGCAGATTGAAACCTGGACGCCTGTGGAAAACGGAAATACAGTTTCCCGGGAGACGGAGTTTGTGCCGGGAGAGGGAATCGTATTCGGCTTGTACCGTACAGAAGATGACAGTCTGGCGGCAGTGGGTGTAACGGATGCGTCGGGGAGACTTGAATTCCATACCAGGCTGCCGTTGGGACTGTACTATGTCCGTGAGCTCAGGGGAAAAGAAGGGTATCTTTTGGATGATACCCGGTATGGGGTGGATTTTACCTCCAGAACAGAGATTCTTTTGCAGATCGATAATTATTTAGAGGTATATCCGGTTTCCGTAAGCAAGAAGGATATCACGGAAGAGAATCCTTTGCCGGGTTCGGTGATTGAAATCTATGACGGGGCGGAACAGCTTTTGTACAGGGAAGTTACGGGAGAGGACGGATTGCTTCCTGGCATCCGACTGGCGCCGGGCACATATTCTCTCCAGGAAATCATCGCCCCGGATGGCTATGCCGTCCATACATCAAGAATAAGGTTCACAGTAAATTCCGACGGCAGTATAACGGGTGATGCTGAGGTCAGGGACGAACCGGTGCGCTTTCTGGGCATAAAATACGATACATACGGGACGCCTTTGCCCGGTGCGGAATTTACTTTATTCGACCGGGAAGGAACCCCTGTAGAAACTGCGGTGTCCGATGAAAAGGGAGAATTTATGTTTCAAGGCTTTCCGGAGGGCAAATACGTAATAAGGGAGACCAAAGCTCCGGAGGGCTATTATTTATCGGAGGATACTTTTTCTTTTGAAAATGACGGCAGGTGGGTAAACGGAGACTTCTATACAGAGCACGCCTGGACTGATGACAGGATCCCCGAACCGGAACCCATACCGACGCCTGTGCCGGCCTCTCCGGCGCCGACGCCGGCACCGCAAAAAACGGAGAAAATTCCTGATACGGGAGAAAGCGGCAATTATCTGCTGTTTGCGATCACTGCTTCTCTGGCTATCATGGGGATCATTTCCGTGGTCGTGGTCATGGGAAAGGAAGAGTGAAAAAAGGTTGGATTTTTATCGGTTTCAAGCTATAATGTTAGAAAGAAGAGGAAGAGCATATGCCGGAGATCACAAGATTTTACGGAATCATTATTAAGCTTTTTCTGACAAAAGAACATAATCCTCCGCATTTTCATGCAGTATATGGAGAATATAACGGTAGCTTTGATATACAAACGCTGGAAATGATTGAGGGAGATTTGCCAAAGAAAGCGCAAACTCTTATTAAAGAATGGGGTATTCAATACAAAAGTGACATTCTGCGTATGTGGCACACCAAAGTGTTGAAGAAACTTCCTCCTCTTGAATAGCAATGGCAGGACTTTTACGAAAAAGGAGTGTAATCACAAATGGCTTTATCTGTCAGAGTGAAAGAAGTAGTACCGCTTGATAACATGATATTATCGGTTTTATTTGTCAACGGTGTAAGAAAAAAGTATGATGTTAAACAGCTCTTTGAAAAATTTGACGGAATGTTTCGCCCGCTTCGTAATAACCCGGCAATGTTTTACTGTGTTCATGTTGACTGCGGAGGCTGCGGAATCGCATGGAATGAGGACATTGACATATCTGAGTATGAGCTGTGGGAAAACGGGATAGAGGAAACGTAACCGTTAAGTCGCGCTGTCCTTCTTCGAGGCAAACAATGTACAGCCCATGGCCCTGAAGTGCTCTATTTTCTCATATATCATGGCTTCGTCAATTTTAAAATGAGCGGCTAGACAGGAGGCGCAGAGAAAATCCGCTGCGCCTCTGTTTACCATTCGTTTGTATATTCCGATTTCATCTGCGGTCAACTTACGGCCGCAATTGCGACAGGTATTCGCCATTATTTTAAAGGCACAACCTTTGCCCGGAAGGTCGCACAGGTATGGGGTTCCAGATAATAACCGAAATCGTCAGCTGCCTTCTCGAACTTTTCACCGGTAATTATATTCTCTAAAGTGAGACCGTAGCCGGTTTCTGTGCCGAGTCCGATATCGTGCAGGAAGAAGTTGTTTTTGCAGGGGCCTTCTGAGAAGTTATACATTGCGATAGCATAATCTCCGCCTTCCAGATGCTTAAAGAGTATCAGGTGATCGTCGCCCTTTTCACTGGGCACGCGGATTGCCTGGCGGACAGCCGGATCCTGATCGATAGCCAACAGAGACTTATTGGTCAGAGTCTTCAAAGCTTCCTCGCTGATATTGCGGACGTCACAACCGATCATCA
>CBCSVZ010000117.1:0-4448 GCA_965143695.1 uncultured Oscillospiraceae bacterium | reverse complement strand
ACGGCACACAGCCTTATGCGCGCCGTCGGAAGCACTGCCCAGCTCCAGCATACTGCCTAAGACGGCAATTCTGCGCTGCACCCCCGGCAATGACCCCAACACGCCGAGGGCCGCCTCCATGGATTCCGGGCCTGCGTTATAGGTATCATCAATTATTGTTATGCCGTCTTTGCGTATAATGTTCTGACGAACTCTGTCCCCGCAAAAACGTTCCACATAAGGAACTGCCTGTTCCAAGGGAATGCCGTATGTATCCGCAGCTGCCAGTGCCGCCAGCGCATTACGCACATTATGTACCCCCGCAACACGTAAGGACACCGGAAAGTCTCCCGGATGAAACCGGAAGGATACATTCCCATCCGTGTCTGTTTCTATACCGTCGGCCCAATAGTCGCAGTCGGATTCCAGGCCGAAGAACTTGACACGGATATCTTTCCGGAAGGATGCCACCCGCTCCAGGATTTTCTCCTTTGTGATAACTCTGTCCCCACAGGAAACCAGCAAGGTTGAGCCGGGCGCCATGCCACAGCATATTTCTGTCTTGGCCAGCATGATATTTTCACGGCTGCCCAGCCTTTCGATATGGGATATGCCGATATTGGTTATGATTCCGATCTGAGGCCGCAGGATCTTTGCAAGATATTCAATCTCTCCCAGGCCGCGCATTCCCATCTCTCCTATAAGTGCTTTGTCTGTATCCTCCACAGACAGAACGGTCATCGGAAGGCCGATTTCGTTATTGAAATTCAGCTTTGTGCGGGCTACATTTCCCAACGGGGCAAAGGCACAGGCAGTAAAATCCTTTGTGGAGGTCTTGCCCACGCTGCCCGTGATTCCTACGATCGGGATAGAAAGATCTGTTACAAAATTAGACGCCAGCTGACCCAGCGCCTTCAGCGTATCCGGCACTATGACAAGCCGATTCCTGTACGCAGGAGATATCGCCCTGCAAACCGCTTCAACTCTGTCCCCGCATACAAGAGCTGCCTCCGCTCCCTTCTCAAACACCTGTGACACAAAATCGTGTCCGTCGACGCGCTCCCCCTTCAGGGCCACAAAAAGGGTGCCCGGCGCCGCCTGGCGGGAATCGGTTGTAACAGCGGTTATTATTTTACCTGCGAGCTCCCGGGCAAAGGCAAACTCTGTCCCCGCACAAATTTTTTCTAATGAAATCGGCTTCACTTGCGTCTTTCTCCTCTTAATTTATTCGGGAAGCTCTGCCAGAGCCTCTCTGACGACCTCGCGTTCATCAAAGTGAACGGTCTTATCCTTGAATATCTGGTAGGTTTCATGCCCTTTGCCGGCTAAAATAATAACATCTCCCGGCTGAGCATTCCGGACGGCGTACTGAATAGCCTCCCTCCGGTCTACAATGCAGATATAAGGTGCGCCGGTGGACTTCATGCCCTCCTCCAGGTCCTTTACAATGGAAGCAGGATCCTCAGTACGGGGATTATCCGAAGTAATAATCGAAAAGTCCGCGTATTTGCCCGCCGTTTCCCCCATCTGAAAACGGGGTCTGTTCCTGTCTCCTCCGCAGCCGAACAGGAATACCGTGCGCTTGGCGTATTCTTTCACAGTCGTAATAATATTGATAAAGCTGTCGGGGTTGTGCGCATAGTCAATAAGCACAGAAAAATCACGGCCTGTCGGTACGATCTCCGCCTTGCCCGGCACAAAGACCGTGCGCAGCCCTTCCTGTATGAACTCTGTCCCCACACCCAGTAAATAGGCGGTCACTGCTGCAGACATGGCGTTATACACGGTAAAATTACCCGGTATGGGTACATACAGGTGCATATTTCCTGCCCCGTCTTTGCTCTCAATATCAAATTCCACATGATCGGCAGCTTTCACGATGTTTACTGCCTTGAAATCACAGTCCGCTTCGTTGATGCCGAAGGTATATATTTTACCGGCAGCCTGAGAAGCCATTACCTGCCAGTATGGATTATCCCGGTTCAGCACAGCGATCTCGCTCATGGCAAAGAGCCGGGCTTTGGCGTTGGCATAGTCATCCATATCCGCGTGCTCGGAAGGGCCGATATGATCTCTTGACAGATTGGTGAAGACGGCCGCCCTGTATTCGCAGCAGGCCACTCTGTTCAGGTGCAATCCCTGGGAGGAAACCTCCATAATGCAGTCTTCAATTCCCCTTTCGGTCATTTCATCCAGCAACTTCTGGAGCTCATTGGCCTCGGGCGTGGTTCTGTCTGTATGCAAAACCTCATCCCCTATCATATTCTGAATGGTGCCGATAAGGCCTGTGGCTTTTTTCTGCGCCGTATAGATCGCGCGCAGCAAATAGGAGGTCGTTGTCTTGCCCTAGGTACCGGTGATCCCAATGAGATTCAGCCTTCCCGAAGGATGCCGGGGAAGTTTATCCGAGGCCTGTGCCATAGCCAGTCTGGTGTCAGCCCCTCTGATCACCGGAGTGTCTCCGATCAGGTCTTTAGGCGGCATTTTTGTCACCAAAAGAGCAGATATTCCGTTCTTAACGGCATCCCCTATAAAACGATGACCGTCAGTGGTATATCCGTCTATGCAGACAAACAGCTTGCCCGCAGCACTCTTACGGCTGTCTACAATAATATCATTGATCTCTGTATCCATAGCTCCGCAGAATTCCAACACTTCCAAAGCTGACGCTATTTCTTTTAATTTCATTGCTTTTCACCTTTCTTATTCATTATTTAATTCCAACGTAACAATCGTGCCTTCTTCTACAAGTGTTCCGGGCTTTATGCTCTGACTGATAACGGTTCCCGTCTGCTTGGCGATCATACTGAGTCCCCGTTCTTTCAACAATACATATGCATCTGCAAGGGAGCTTCCCTGCAGGTCCGGAACCTTCACCATGTTCTTCGTTTCAGGAGCTTCGCCAACATAGAGAATGACCTGAGAATTCCTGTTAACAATAATGCCTTCCGCAGGTACCTGCTGAACGATCTTCGTTTTATGCTCCTCTCCCTCTATATAGTCGCCCACAACTTTACATTTTAACCCCACAGAATCCAGAGCCGCAATTGCCTCGGCGATACTTTTATCGGTAAGCTTGGGGACAGGACTTTGGGCCAGAAAATTGGACTGTTCCTGCTCTGTGTAACGCCTTTCAACGCCCAGATATTCCAAAGTTTTTTCAATGATCTCTGCCGCCGCAGGAGCTGCCTGACGGCCGCCGGAGGCAGTGGCAATGCGCTGGTCGGGGTGGTCTATCATGACCAACACAACGATTTGGGGATCGTCCACAGGTGCAATGCCGCAGAAAGAAGCTACAAATCTGTCGGTCTGTACTGTCTCTATGGTCTCAGAAGTACCGGTCTTTCCCGCAACCCGGTAACCTGCCACATAGGCATTGTGTCCGGTACCTGTGGTGACTACGCCCTCCAGCATAGCCAGCACCTGCTTGGCGGTGCTTTCGGATACGACCTGGCGCTCTACCTCTTTGTCATATCTCGTAATGACATTGCCCCGGCTGTCCGTAACTTCACTTACAATATTCGGGGTAAGCAAATACCCGCCGTTAGCAATGGCACAGTAGGCTCTGGCAACCTGTATGGGGGTAAACTGAATACGCTGACCGAAGCCTGCAACGGCCCGGTCAATGTCCGCGGGACTTGTATGTATGATACTGCCTGCTTCCCCGGATAAAAGGATTCCGGTCTTATCATAGAAGCCGAAGGTCTTAAGGCCGTTGTAAAATGTTTCATTTCCTAATTTCAGGGCCAGCTTTGCAAATACCGCGTTACAGGAATTTTCTACAGCGGTTTTAAATTTCTCCGTTCCGTGACCTCCGTCTTTCCAGCAGCTGATTTCCCATCCTGCCATATTCAGGTTGCTGTCATCCACTGTGGACTCCGGCGTCACAACGCCGTTTTCGATGCCGATGGCAGCCGTAATTGCCTTAAAGGTAGAGCCGGGTTCGTAGGTATCCGTAAGGCATTTGTTTCTCCAGACAGTACTGCTCAGAAACTCTACATCTTCCGCACTTGTTCCTGTCCAGGCAGAAGGATCTGCCGTTACAGGACAGGCATAGGGGTGGTTCAGATCAAAATTCGGATTGGAAGCAAAGGCCAGAATATTTCCCGTGGAGGGTTCCATTACAATAGCGGCACAGCCCTCGCTGACATTCCATTTTGCCGTTGTGGCCTCAAGGACATCCTCGGCAATGCTCTGTATGGTAGCATCAATCGTAAGCCTTACATTGTTTCCGTTCTGGGGCTCCACCCGGGTCTCCTCCGCATAGGGAAGCTCATTTCCCAGAGAGTCCACAGCAGATATGATTCTGCCGGGCGTACCCTGAAGATAATTGTCCAGGGCTACCTCTACTCCGCATACCAGGCCCTGGTCATCTCTGCCTGTGAAACCAAGTACATGGCAGGCCAGTTCATTGTTTGGATCGTACCGTTTCACATCTTCGTCTATATAGACGCCTTTTATTTTTTCTT
>CBCSVZ010000116.1:0-4490 GCA_965143695.1 uncultured Oscillospiraceae bacterium | reverse complement strand
AAGGCAGAGAGGATCAGAAGCGAATATGTGCTCATGGTAAAGGGAACCGTAAGAGCCCGTGCGCCGGAGGCAATCAATAAGAATATGGCCACCGGTGAAGTGGAGGTATCCGTAACGGATCTGAGAATCCTTTCTGAGGCAGAGACGCCTCCCATACAGATTGATGAGAAGGCGCAGACCAGTGAAGTAAACAGACTGAAATACAGGTATCTGGATCTGCGTACGCCTTTTATGCAGAAAAATCTCATGCTCCGGCATCAGGTTGCCAAAACGGCCAGGGATTATTTTGAGCAAAACGGCTTTCTGGAAATAGAAACACCGATTCTCAACAAGAGTACACCGGAGGGAGCCAGAGATTATCTGGTGCCCAGCAGAGTGCATCCCGGCAAATTCTACGCATTGCCCCAGTCTCCCCAGCTCTTTAAGCAGATGCTGATGGTATCCGGCTTTGACAGATATATGCAGATCGCAAAATGCTTCCGGGACGAGGATCTGCGGGCTGACAGGCAGCCTGAATTTACACAGATCGATTTGGAAATGTCCTTTGTGGATATCGATGATGTTATCAGTGTGAATGAAGGATACATCAAGACCTTATTCAAAAAGGTCTTGAATATTGATCTTGAGACACCTTTCCTGCGTATGCCTTATGCTGAGGCTATGTCCAGATTCGGTTCGGATAAGCCCGATATCCGTTTTGGAATGGAGCTGAAAGACATCTCTGATTTTGCAGCAAAGTGCGGCTTTAAGGTGTTCTCCGAGGCCGTTCATACGGGTGGAGCCGTAAGACTGATTTGCGCTCCGGGCGGTGCTGCCTTCAGCCGTAAGGAAATCGATAAGCTCACTGAATTCGTAAAGACCCACGGCGGCAGCGGCATGGCATGGATTGCAGTAGGAGAGGAACAGCACCGCAGTTCTGTCTCCAAGGTACTTACACCGGAAGAAATTGAAGAGATCATTCGGCTGGCAGGCGCTGTACCCGGGGATTTAATTTGTATGATTTCCGGTAAATCCGGTGCTGTATATACCGTTTTGGGAGCACTCCGGCTTGAATTGGGCGAGAAACTCGGTCTGATTCCCAAGGACAAATTTGCATTCCTGTGGGTGACAGAATTCCCGCTGTTTGAATACTCGGAAGAAGAGGAACGCTATGTGGCAATGCACCATCCCTTTACCATGCCGGTTGAAGAGGATATCGATCTTATTGAGACCGATCCGGGCAAAGCAAGAGCAAAAGCCTATGATATTATTTTGAACGGAAATGAAATCGGCGGAGGCTCGATCCGGATATTTGACAGAGCACTGCAATCCAGAATGTTTCAGGCGTTGGGGCTTTCGGAGGAAGTTGCCCGGGAGCGCTTCGGTTTCCTGCTGGATGCTTTTAAATACGGCACACCTCCTCACGGCGGCATGGCATACGGTCTGGACAGGCTGGTAATGCTGATGGCCGGATGTGAGAGTATCCGTGATACCATTGCGTTCCCGAAAGTTCAGAATGCTTCCTGTTTACTTTCAGGCGCTCCCGATACAGTGGACGACATTCAACTGGAGGATTTGCATATAGAAATCGCAGAGAAAGAGAAAATCAATGAGTAACAGGCTTTTACATATCGGTTTGGATGTTGGCTCCACCACGGTAAAGGTTGCGGTTCTTAATAAGGATTTTGAACTTCTATACAGTAAGTATCAGCGACATTTTTCCGATATTCGAAAAACAATATACGAAGTGCTTTCCGAGGTGTTGAAAAAATATTCCGGTTGTCAGGCTACGGTCATGATAACCGGATCCGGCGGTATGCTGGCGGCACAGTGGCTGAATCTGGATTTTGTACAGGAGGTTGTGGCTTCCACCGAGGCAGTGAACCGATTGATTCCTTCTGCCGATGTGGCAATCGAGCTGGGCGGTGAGGATGCGAAAATCACCTATTTCCGAAATCCTGTAGAGCAGCGCATGAACGGTACCTGTGCAGGAGGTACCGGTGCTTTTATTGACCAGATGGCCATTTTGCTGAAAACGGATGCCTCAGGCTTAAATGAGTATGCCAAACAGCATACCACGATTTATCCCATTGCGGCCCGATGCGGCGTATTTGCCAAGACTGACATCCAGCCGCTGCTGAACGAGGGTGCTGCAAAGGAGGATATTGCTGCTTCCGTATTTCAGTCTGTGGTCAATCAGACCATAAGCGGTCTGGCCTGCGGCAGACCTATCCGCGGGAATGTGGCCTTTCTGGGCGGTCCTCTCAATTACCTGTCGGAATTGCGTGCAAGATTTATTGAGACATTGGGGCTTTCGGAAGAGCAGATCCTGTTTCCTGAAAACTCTCATCTTTTTGTTGCCATGGGTGCGGCCTATGTTTCCTGCGGGAAAAAGGCGGTGGCTGTAGACGAGCTCTTAAAACGGCTTCCGGCTGTGCTATCCGTTACATCAGAGGAAATTACAAGACTGGAACCTCTTTTTGCCTCGGAGCAGGACTATATCGATTTCTGCCACAGACATGCCAGAGCCGCGTCCGCAAAGGGCAAGCTGTGTGAATATAAAGGCAACTGCTATCTGGGTATTGACGCAGGTTCTACTACGACCAAAGCCGTCCTGATGGGAGAACAGGATGAGATTCTCTATTCCTGGTACGGAAGCAATTACGGAAGTCCCTTTACTTCTGCCAAGAAGATTTTGAATGATATCTACGAACAGCTGCCCGAGGAAGCCCATATTGTATATTCGGCAGTTACCGGATACGGGGAAGCATTGATTAAAGCGTCTCTGGGTATCGATATCGGTGAAATTGAGACCATAGCCCATTATACGGCGGCGGAAAAGTTCCTGCCGGGCGTGGAATTTATTCTGGACATCGGCGGACAGGACATGAAATGTCTGAAGGTAAAGGACGGCGTCATACAGAGTATTATGCTTAATGAAGCCTGTTCTTCCGGCTGCGGTTCCTTTATTGAAGCCTTTGCTACCTCTCTGGGGATGAGCGTATCGGATTTTGCCAAAGAAGCGCTTACAGCAAAAAAACCCGTGGATCTGGGCTCCAGATGTACCGTATTTATGAATTCCAGAGTGAAGCAGGCGCAGAAGGAAGGAGCAGAAGTAGGAGATATTTCTGCGGGACTGTCTTATTCTGTTATAAAGAATGCACTGACCAAGGTCATTAAAATAAAATCTCCCAATGAAATTGGAAAGAAAATCATTGTACAGGGCGGTACCTTTTAAAATTACGCGATCTTGCGCTGCTTTGAAATCATTTCAGAAAGAGAAGCGGTCCGGCCTGATATCGCAGGGCTGATGGGCGCCTACGGCTGCGCGCTGATTGCAAAGAGAGAATATACGCCTGATAAGCAGACAACGCTACTGTCAAAGGCTGATGCCGAGCATATCACTTCTACTGTAAAACAGGTTCGCTGCGGAAAGTGTACCAATAACTGTCTTCTGACCGTCAACAGGTTCTCCGACGGCAAGTCCTTTGTCTCCGGCAACCGATGCGAAAGAGGTTCGGGCGGGGAAGTACAGAAAAATACGGTTCCTAATTTGTATGCGTATAAATACAGGCGGCTTTTTGAGCACTATCAATCTTTAGCTCCGGAGAAAGCTCCCAGAGGCACGGTAGGTCTTCCGAGGGCTCTGAATATGTATGAAAACTATCCTTTCTGGCATACCTTCTTTACCAAACTGGGTTTTTCTGTTGTGCTCTCCGATAAGAGTTCCAAAACACTCTACGAAAGAGGTATGGAGACCATTCCCTCTGAGTCGGTATGCTACCCGGCAAAGCTCTGTCACGGTCATATTTTGAATCTGGTGGAGAAGGGGGTTAAATTCATATTTTACCCGTCGATCCCCTATGAACAGAACTTTGATTCCCTTGCGGACAATCACTACAGCTGCCCGATTGTTACCTCCTATCCTGAGGTGATCAAAAATAATATGGATGTTCTGCAGGAGGAGAAGATCGATTTTCTGAACCCGTTTCTGCCCTATGATACCCCCAAACGGATGATCCGGCGGTGTTATGAGGAATTTCAGAGATTCGGCGTTTCTCTGTCCGAGGTGCGCGAAGCTGTGCAGGCAGGATATGCGGAAGATAAGAATTTCAGAAAGGACATCCGCCAGGAGGCGGCCAGAATTTTAAAATGGTCAGAAGAGACAGGAAATAAATGTATTGTGCTGGCAGGACGTCCTTATCATCTGGATCCTGAAATCAACCACGGAATTCCGGAATTGATTACCTCCTTCGGCATAGCAGTACTTTCCGAAGACTCTGTATGTCATTTGGGTAATTTACAGCAGCCCATCCGCGTGGTAAACCAGTTGGCATATCACGCCCGTCTGTACCGGGCCGCTGACTTTGTACGTGAGAAAAAGAATATTGAAAGGGGCGCCGTCCATATCAGCTCCACTTTCAACAACACCATCGTCACCATCACCGATGTGAATGGCAACGCCATTTCCTGGGCGTCTTCGGGCGGACTGGGCTTTCGCGGCTCCAGAA
>CBCSVZ010000115.1:0-4500 GCA_965143695.1 uncultured Oscillospiraceae bacterium | reverse complement strand
TCGGGAACACTGCAGAAGTGGAAGCCGGATCTGGAGGTATTTACGGATATCAATATTCCCCTGGACTTTTTCACCACGATTTTAAAGAAGCAGGCGGTTGTCAATGCCGGACTGAAATTTATACTGACGGATGAAGAAAGCGGCCAGAAATTTGAATATCTCTATAATGACGGTATTGTGGACTATATCAAAGAAATTTCCGGGGAGAAGGGCTTTACGGCGATCCATGCTTACAGCACCCAGACCAAAGGCCGTGACAGGGCGGATCTGCCGGAGTACAAGCTGAAAATGGAGTTTGCTTTCTGTTTCAACAACTATGAAAATTTGCTGGAGTATTATCACAATTCCAGCTTCCTGGAAAACGGCGGCGCTCCGGAGAAAGCGGTTAAGAATGCCTTTGTTTCGGAAATTGATAAATATATCAAGAGCGCAGGAAAATACAGTAAGGATGAAGGAAAGATTACCTTCCCTGACATTCAGGACAGCCTGATTCTCGTAACCAATTCCTTCTCTACGATGACCAGCTACGAAAATCAGACCAAAAAGGCGATCACTAATAAATTTATTCAGGACGCCATGACCGACTTTATAAAGCAGACGCTGGAGATATACTTTATTGAGAATAAGGCCGAAGCGGATAAAATCGTTGAGCAGGTGCTTGTAAATAAGCGGAGCCGTGAGCACGCGGAGAAGCAGCGGATCAATATCAAAAAGAAGCTTACGGGCAATATTGATATTACAAACAGAATCAAAAAATTTGTAGACTGCCGCTCTAAGGATGTGAACAGGAGAGAGCTGTATATCGTGGAGGGCGATTCCGCTCTGGGCTCTGTAAAACAGGGCAGAAATGCGGAATATCAGGCAGTGATGCCTGTAAGAGGTAAGATCCTGAACTGTTTAAAGGCAGGCTATGACCAGATATTTAAAAGTGAAATTATCACGGACCTGGTAAAGGTATTGGGCTGCGGCGTGGAAATCAAGACCAAGCACAGCAAGGATATGACGGCCTTTGATTTGAGTCTGTTGCGATGGAATAAAATCATTATCTGTACCGATGCGGATGTAGACGGATATCAGATCAGAACACTGATCCTGGCTATGATTTACGGACTCATGCCGACCCTGATCAATGAGGGAAAGGTGTTTATTGCCGAATCGCCTCTGTATGAAATCACCACGGCCAGGGATAAGACCTATTTTGCCTTTGACGAAAAAGAAAAGGCAGATATTTTGGCGGGCATTGAGGGGAAATACACCATCCAGCGCTCCAAAGGTCTGGGCGAGAACGAACCGGAGATGATGTGGGAGACGACCATGAATCCGGAAACCAGAAGATTGATCAAAGTGATGCCCGAGGAGGCAGAAAAAACAGCTTATTATTTTGAAATGCTGTTGGGTGACGATTTGCCGGCGCGGAAGCACCATATAGAGACTACCGGAAATCTGTATTTGGACGATTTGGATTTATCTTAAGGAATGAAGCAGAGGAAATGAGTATGGCAAAAGACAAAAAAGTAAAAAATGAAGATGCGGATTTTACCAAAGAATACCCTGTAACGGAGCAGAAGGTTTCAGACACACTGGAGAAGAACTATATGCCCTATGCCATGAGCGTGATCTACTCCAGAGCTCTGCCGGAAATAGACGGCTTCAAGCCTTCCCACCGAAAACTCTTATATACCATGTATAAAAAAGGTCTGCTGCACGGCGGCAGAACCAAGTCTGCCAATGTAGTAGGAGAGACCATGAAGCTGAATCCTCACGGCGATCAGGCGATTTACGATACCATGGTGCGTATGTCCAGAGGCAATGAAGCGCTGCTGCATCCCTATGTAGACTCCAAAGGCAATTTCGGCAAGCGCTATTCCAGAGATATGGCCAGTGCGGCGCCCCGATACACGGAGGTGCGTCTTGCGAAAATATGTGAGGAACTGTTTAAGGATATCGATAAGAACACGGTGGATTTTGTGGACAATTATGACGGAACCATAAAAGAACCCACGCTCTTCCCGGTTACCTTTCCTACCATACTGGTAAACTCCACCCAGGGAGTAGCCGTAGGAATGGCCACCAATATCTGCAGTTTTAACCTGGCAGAGGTGTGTGAAGCTACCTGCGCCTATATTGACGATCCCAATGTGGACTTGCTGGAGTATATCAAGGCCCCCGACTTTTCCACGGGAGGAATCGCTATTTATAAGCAAAAGGATATGGAGAATATTCTGGAGAGCGGACGGGGAAGTATCAAGATCCGTTCGAAATACAGATTTGACAAGACAAACAGCTGTATTGAGATTTATGAGATCCCCTATACCACCACCCTGGAAGCCATTATTGACAAAGTGGTGGATCTGGTAAAATCGGGAAAGGTGAAAGAAATCACCGATGTCAGGGATGAATCGGATAAGGGCGGCCTTAAGATCACGCTGGATGTAAAGAAAAACACAGATCCGGAAAGCCTCATGAATAAGCTCTATTCTCTGCAGGTGCCCATACAGGACAGCTTCTCCTGCAACTTTAATGTGCTGATCAAAGGACGTCCGGTGGTCATGGGCGTCAGAGGCTTGATTCGGGAATGGCTGGACTTCCGGCTGGGCTGTGTGAAGCGGCAGCTGGCCTATGAGATCGGCGCGAAAAAGGACAGACTGCATTTGCTGCAGGGACTGGAGAAAATATTGCTGGATATCGACAAGGCAATTAAGATTATCCGCGAGACCGAGAAGGAAGAGCTGGTTGTTCCGAATTTGATGTGGGGCTTCGGTATTGATGAGATCCAGGCGAATTTTATTGCGGAAATCAAGCTGAGGAATCTGAATAAAGAGTATATCCTGAAGAAAACAGGCGAAATCGACAGTCTGAAAAAGGATATTGCGGAGATGTCGGCAACACTGGGCAGCGACCGGAAAATATTCGGCCTGATCCAAGATCAGCTTCGGGAGATCGCCAAAAAGCACGGACAGCCCAGAAAAACCGATATTATCCATGAAGACGATGTAGTCGTGATTTCCAAGGAGGAAATGATTGAAGACTTTAACCTTAAGATTATTTTAACCAGAGAAGGATACCTGAAGAAGATCCCCCTGACAGCGCTGCGGTCCTCTCCTGAGCAAAAGCTGAAGGACAACGATGAAATCATACAGGAGGCTGATTGGCACAATAAGTCGGAAATATTGCTGGTGTCTGACCGATGCAGCGTATATAAGATGCGGATTCATGAGATCCCCGAGGCCAAGGCTTCTGCATTGGGGGAATATCTGCCGAATCTGTTGGGCATGGAACCGGAAGAGAAAATTGTATACTTTGTGGTCACGGATAACTACGGAGGAATGATGGTATACGCCTTTAAGAACGGCAAGGTTGCCAAGGTTCCTCTTGAGGCATATGCGACAAAGACGAACCGGAAAAAGCTGATCAATGCCTATTCGGATAAGTCTCCTCTTGTGAATGCTGTTTATATCAGTGAGGATACAGATATCTGTATGATATCCGAAAACGATAAGATTCTGGTAGTCAATACAGAAGTGATCACACTCAAGACCACCAAGAATACCCAGGGTATCCAGGTCATGAAATTTAAGAAGAATACATGGCTGAAGTCCATGAATAAAGCGCAGGATATGGCTTTGGCGAACTATACGATCTACAGAACGAAAAATATACCGTCATCAGGCAGCTTTGCCAAAGAAGAAGATGCCTCGGTTCAGCAGCTTACATTATTATAAATTTATTAGGAAAGGTGATACTATGGAACAGCTGATTTTACAGTTAAACGATTGCAATGTGGATAAGAGACTGGAGGCTTTAAGACAGCTTAAGGCGATGATCGACAGAGGTGAAATTGAAAAGCCGGTTACGGGAAACGATGTGAACAACCACATCCATACGACGTATTCATTTTCCCCATATTCTCCTGCGAAGGCGGTGTGGATGGCATATAACGCAGGCCTTAAGACTGCGGGAATCATGGATCACGACTCCTTAAGCGGTGCCAGGGAGTTTATCGAGGCCGGTAAAATTATCGGTATCATGACTACAATCGGCGTGGAGTGCCGCGTATCTATGAAGAACACCCCGCTAAACGGGCGGCGCATCAATAATCCGGATCAGAAGAGTGTGGCCTATATGGCGATTCACGGGATTCCTCATCAGAATATTGACCGTGTTGTGGAATTTTTTAAGCCCTATGTGGCTGCCAGAAACCGCAGAAACAGAGCCATGATCGATAATATCAACAGGCTTACGGAACATGTGGGCATCCATACGGACTTTGACCGGGATGTCGTGCCCCTTTCCAATTTTGCTGTGGGCGGCAGTATTACGGAACGGCATTTACTTTTTGCCGTATCCCAAAATATTGTTAAGACACTGGGCAAGGGCAGCCGCGTTGTGGATTTCCTGAAAAATGATCTGAAAATGAATGTCAGCAGCAAAATCGAAGGCTTTTTGTCTGACCCTGATAACAGTGTATACGAGTATGACCTGCTGGGCATTTTAAAATCG
>CBCSVZ010000114.1:0-4572 GCA_965143695.1 uncultured Oscillospiraceae bacterium | reverse complement strand
TGATTTTACAGTATATGAGACGGTGGGAAGAACATTCAGGATCACAGAGCCGGATTCGGCAGGTGCTGTCAATGTCAGCAGCGTCATCAAAAGTAACGGAAGGGCAACAATGCTTTTCATTCCGAAGGATAAGGCTCTTTTGAAAACGGCAGGAGTGTTCTCGCAGAGGGTTTCCGGTACCAAAATCCGGAAACAGACAGGACAGAAGGAGGCCTGCTCGGGAATATCTGCTCCGCAATGGGGGCATTTTACAAGCTTTATATGAGATCCGCCTTGTTTGCCCATGGCTATTGAATTGGCTCCTCTCCTGCTGTGCAGAGCTCCTGCTGTACTTTTTCCAAGGGGAACTCGTTGTTAATGCAGTATATCAAAATGCTGTCTCTGGCAATTCTGGGATAGAGCGTAGCATGACCGTACAGGCGCAGCATGAACTGACAGCTTTTAAAGGGTACGCGCATAGCGATCAGCAAACGCAGCAGCTTATCTCTGGAAGGGGTTTTCTTACCGGAGAGGATCTGGTAGAAGTATACAGTGTCAAAATCTGCTTTTTCGATAATTTCAACCTTCCGCATGGAGGAACTCAAAACCAGATCATTCAGAAATTCCTCCGGAGCAACGGTGCATATTTCGGCTTCGTACAGTTCCCAAAAATTATCTATACTGTTTAAATTGTTCAGTGCATCCAGCAATTCTCCTGTTGTTTTCATTGCATCCTGTTCCTCTCAAAATTTAATGGTAAAACCCGTTATACAGCACATACGGAAAAAAGACGAACATCGACATTGCCCGCCGTGGTTTTCGCCTTTTTCAATGATGCTCTGTCCATTATGTTACAAAATTCAACATGGATTGTCAACAATTAATTAACTATGCTGCCGGCATATAGAATACAACATATTAAGAAATATGCATTGAACAAAATTTTCTAGGAGGATGGAACACGGTATGAAAAAAGCATTCGTATTGTTACTGACGGCAATTATGAGTCTGAGCCTGTTGGCAGGCTGCGGAGGCTCTGGCGAGAGACCCTATGGATATGCGTCCTTAGAGGGGAAATGGGTATGCGGCGAGAAGGATAAGTCGGTATACTTTTGGCAGTTTTTTGAGGACGGTCACTTTTATATGGCCTGTATCGGTGAGGGAGGAGTTGATGAGTACGCAGGAACCTATTTTACCTGTAAGGACGGAACGCTGCGGTTACAAAAAACATCGGGAAATGTTGACCTTGCAGAATACACCTTAAAGGGTGATAAGCTGACCATGTCTTCAGGAAAGACAGAGAATACCCTTC
The DNA here is from genome assembly GCA_965143695.1 of uncultured Oscillospiraceae bacterium. Lineage (GTDB taxonomy): Bacteria > Bacillota > Clostridia > UBA1212 > SIG427 > CABQMV01. The sequence goes on along the minus strand of CBCSVZ010000114.1, from coordinate 3,281 downwards.
AGAAAACAGAAAAGAACTATGTAGATTGGTATGAGGAGAATAAAAAATGAACAAGAACCGTTTATTCATTACAGCCGCTGCAATCTTTTCTCTTTTGCTGCTTCTGACCTCCTGTGGGAAAAAGGAGGTGCCCCGGACAGAAGCTGCCGTCGGCGGAAACAGTACTCCTGCCGGCAGTGCCCCTGCTGCTGCCACTGCCACACCGGAGCCAACCCCGGCTTTGTCGGAACAGGAGCTGCTCTACTATGAACATTCTGCGGATTCCTTTGGCTATTTTTATGCTACGCATTATCAGGACGGCGAAAGCTACGACTGTGTTTACAGTAAGACAGGGCAGGAGCTTTACCGCTTTCCTGAGGAAGAGAAGCTTCTTGTTTTCGGCGGCGGATATTTTCTGTCCGCAGACGGGAAGGGGCAGTACTTGAAGAAAGTAGACGGCACGCCGGTATGTACAGCGGAAAGTCTGGGTGCTACGGGCTTCGGCCTTGCGGAAGATACAGAGGATTACGGGAAATTTCTGGCAGACGGCTATGTCCTGGCTTATAAGGTTAATGAATCCTACAGTGGGGTGCAATACGAGGTCGGAATTCTGGGTACCGACGGCAAATGGATCGTTCCGATGTCTGCTTCTCATCCGATCATATCCTCCGGCATGGACTGCACCGAGCAGAATTTCAAGAAGGGGATCGGCTATCAGGGAGATGGGATGCTTCTTCTCAAAGTAAAGAGAGACGGCTACTCCTATGACTGCTGTCTGTATTCTATTTCGGACAACAAACTCAGCCTGTTTCAGACTGAGAAATATTTTACCAGCATGGGCTATCTGGCGGAGGAAACCTGTTTTCAAAACGGAGTCAGCTATGACACCTATGGGGATGTTATTGAAATCCACAAGGACGGACAGGTCAAGAGCAGGCCGGTAACGACCGATCCGAATGTTTCTGTAAGCACCATATACGGCTTCCACGTGGGGGCGGACGGTACTGTGACTACACTTATTGATGATGGGTGGGACTATTTGCTTGTCAACACAAAGGGACAGACGGTGAAGTCATTTAAGGACCTGGATCTGACCACGGGAGTCTTCGACGGCACCGTTCCTGTGATCATTACCAACAAGGAGAACGGACACTATTATACGGTTATTGATTTAAAGGGGGAGTTCCTTTTTGAACCTGTCAAGCTGCCGGAGGGTACGGTGGCTGTCTATACGCCCCAGGGTAAAAAGGTAGAGGTGGACGGTATGACGGCGAATGCGTACGGGTCCAGACTGGTAATTGACGATACCGGAAAGACCCTGTATACCAGTCAGGAAATGTCTACCAAGCTGAAGGTGAGCAACGGTATTGTATGGGAATACAGAGATAACAACACCGTGGGAGGTCGGTTCTCTCTGTTTACCAGACTGGAACAATGAGAAATGCATGGAAGCATGTCAATAGAGGAGGATTTATATTATGATGTGGTTTATATTAGTATTAGAGTTAGTTGCTGTCTTTTTGGCAATGTATGCAGGATATAATTGCCAGCTTGTTACCGACGGAGTGATATGGGGAATTCCCGTGCCCCCGTCAAAAGCACAAAAGAAATTTAAAACGGTGAATAGGATCTTATTGGTTCTGGGACTGGCGCTGTTTATTATTTTGACTGTCCCGGCTTTTAAGGCGGTTATTTCGCTTTTGTTTCAATCCTTCCTGATTGCTGTGATCTATGCGGTCATATGGGGACTTGATTTTCTGGCCGCAGCAAGGATTGCGCAAAAACAGGCGATGAAAAATCTCTATTCGGGAAAGGAGACGAATACTTTTGTATTGAGCGATTTACCTTTTGTTCAGAAGGTCGAATCTGAGATGGAAGAATGCGTTTCTTTTGTTGTAAGCTTTGAGGGAATCGCCCTTGTAAATAAAATGAATTACTGCTATGCAGTCGAACGGTACGAAGATTTCCAGATGGGCTCCCTTACTTCGCCCAAGGAAGTTGCCCTGATCGGTATGTACTTTGTTCAGAAATATCATGAGCAGTTCAACTTCAAGGTAGATATGGAAACCATTCCGGGTACGCCGGGACAGATGGTGACGGCATTCGGCACGGGCGGCATTAATGTAGCCTATGTAAAGGGGACCCGTGACAAAAAAATATTCCGGAGTTATATTTTTACCAGGAAGTAATAAAGTAACGATTTTACAGGTGGGAGACCTGAAACATGAAAAAACAACGAGATCTTTTTAAAAGAGTTGTTTCCCTTTTATTGCTGATTGTAATGGCCTGTGTCCTTTTGGTACAGGCCGGGTGCGGGCGCAGGACGGCATCTGTTTCCTTTTCAGGAGAATTGTATCTGACTTCTGATACAGATGATGTGCCCGTAGGAGAAACACAGCTTGTTCGCTTTCATATAGAGACGGGCAGTGATTTGGGATCGGAGCCACTGAACCTTGAGTGTGGCGGAGAGCAGGTTGCCGTTTTTGAAAAAACAGAGGAGGGATATGTAGCTTCTGTTTCCGTTAGCAGCCAAGAGAGAACAGAACAAATATACCGGGCGAAAGCCGGCAATACAACCAGCAACGAAGTGATGATTTCATTTTACCGGCCCGTAACGGAAGAAGAAACCGCCTTGATGAACTCTGTACTGGATCCTTTGGATGCTATCTGCCGGGAATATGATTTGGAAGAAGATTTACAGGCAGCGACACAAGCTGTTGAAACGGCATTGAAGGAAGCAAAAGAATCAGGAGCGGTAGAGAGCTATACGCCGATTTTGAACGGTTTCTTTATTTGCTTTTCTGGAGGAATGACTTTTGGGTTTCTTATGCAGGATGAGGATTCCTTTTGGGAAGGAAATTCTCAACCGGCACAGGGGGACGATCTTTCCTCTACCCAGAAGGAACTCGCCCGACACAGTGGATCATTGGCTCTGATTCAACCGAGCCGGAAAGATTGCCGCTGCAAAGCCATGGCAAAAGCAGCTCAATATACAAAATTTTCGGTGACCAATATGACAGAGGTCTCTTTGGACGATATGCAGCAGCTTGGTGACTATGATATCGTTCTCTATGAAGGTCATGGCGGCCTTGCAACGAAAGGGAAAAAAGAGCCTCTCTCTTGTATAAGTACCAGCGATACTTATGCAACTTATTCAAAAAAAAAGTATGAAAAGGATTTGAATACCCGTATTATCCCGTTTGGGAAGACTTTGGAGCAAGCAACGCTTTTTGTTTCGGCATATTTTTTCAGTAAGTATTATTCTCGGACAGATTTGAACGGTACTCTTATATATTTTACTT
>CBCSVZ010000113.1:0-4583 GCA_965143695.1 uncultured Oscillospiraceae bacterium | reverse complement strand
TTGGAACACTGCTTTAGAGAGTGCTTACACCCTGTATCCGGACGGTGCATTTACGTTGCATACAGGCGATATGGTTAATAACGGTGCAGATGAGAGTCAGTGGGCGGATATGATCAATAATACCGCAGATTATACAAGTAACAATGTCGTTGTACCTGTCTCGGGAAATCATGACTACTGGTCCAGTATTACCGGCGGAAAGACAGAGTGTGTCTTTTCTCATTTCAATATTGATCTTCCGAATTATCAATCTGCTGCAAAGGGAATCTACTATTCCTTTGACTACGGAAATATTCATTTTACGGTCCTGAACACCGGGGACGCAGACTCCTCCGGAGCCCTTACCAATGCACAGCTTGACTGGTTAAAGAAGGATCTGGCTGCTACCAAGCAGAAGTGGAAGATCGTTGCGCTGCACAATCCGCTTTACTCGCCCGGAAAATACGGTTCGGATGAAGGCTACAATGCGGTGGCCCTTGCTTTGAGAGATCAGTTGAATCCTGTATTTTCTCAGTATAAGGTCGATTTGGTGCTCAACGGACACGATCATGTTTATTCACAGAGTTATCCGATCGCGGCCGATGGCACAACCATCAAGGACGGGGAAAAGTCGACTGTAGACGGGACGACCTATTATGTAAATCCCACCGGTACGATTCACCTGGAGTCCGGCACCGCAGGTGCCCAGCACAGGGGAACCTTATCCCTCGGAAGAGCGTACAGTCAGAAAATGATGGCTACGACAGCGGGAAACACTTACTACTCGGCAATCACTGTTGAGGGCAATAAGCTTACGGTTACCTTCTATGAGGTTGCGGTATCCGGCGGCAATGCCAGTCCTAAGATGTCATTTGGTATTATTAAGCAATAAACATAAGGAAGATTTCGTTCAGCCCGCAGATTTCAAAGCATCTGCGGGCTGCTTCTTATTTCAGACAAATAAAAAGCTCCGCACAGCCATCCTAAACGGATCTCTGTGCGGAGCCTCTTTGTGTCATTGCTTATTATTCAATCATGGAAGCATCCCAATCGGCGTTTTTCTCAATTCCTAACAAATCCGCAACGGTTGCGGCAATGTTGGAAAGTCCGAAATTGCCTTCCTTGATTTTATACTGCTCCTTGTTGTTCGTGTTGTCATAGAAATAGCAGGGAACGGGATTCAGCGTATGGGAGGTCTTGGCCTTTGGCGTACCGTCCTCATTGTATTTTACCTGTCCCTTCTTGATTTCGTACATTTCATCGGCATTGCCGTGGTCAGCAGTGATCATTGCCATGCCGCCCAGACTGTCAATTACCGGAAGAATACGCGCCAGACATAAATCAACAGTTTCCACTGCAATGACAGCAGCCTGCATGTTTCCGGTGTGGCCTACCATGTCGCCGTTGGCAAGGTTGATCCTTGCATATTTGTATTTGCCGGTTTTCAGGGCTTCTATCAGAGCGTCTGTCGCCTCTGCCGCTTTCATCCAGGGCCTTTGCTCAAAGGGTACCACATCAGAGGGAACTTCTATATAGGTTTCCAGCTCCTCATTGAATTTGCCGCTCTTGTTTCCGTTCCAGAAATAGGTGACATGACCGAATTTCTGGGTCTCTGCTACAGCCAGCTGCGAGATTCCGTTTTTGGCAAGAAGCTCGCCCATGGTATTTTTAATAGAGGGGGGATTTACCAGAAAACGGGTAGGAATGTGCAGATCTCCGTCGTATTGCAGCATTCCGGCATAGCAGACCTTCGGGAAGTACTTTCTGTTAAAGGTGTTCAGCTCCGGGTCTTCAAAGGCGCGGCTGATTTCCTGAGCTCTGTCTCCACGGAAGTTAAAGAAAATAACACTGTCATGATCTTTAATTTTACCCACGGGCCCATTGTCGTCCGCAATGACAAAGGCAGGCAGATCCTGATCGATGACCCCTGTCTCGGCTCTGTAGGTTTCAATTGCTTCCTTAGCGCTGGCAAAGCAGCGGCCCTCTCCCAGCACATGGGTATTCCAGCCTCTCTCCACCATAGACCAGTCTGCTTCGTATCTGTCCATGGTAATATTCATTCTTCCGCCGCCGCTGGCAATCTTTACATCAAAGCTGTCATCTCTTAATGAGGCAAGGAACTCCTCAAAGGGATTTACATAGTCCAGAGCAGAGGTTTCGCCTACATCACGGCCATCCAGCAGAATATGGACTCTGACGGTCCGGATTCCCTCGACCTTCGCCTGGCGGATCATGGCTTTCAGATGGTTAATATGGGAGTGTACATTTCCGTCGGAGAAAAGTCCCATAAAGTGCAGCGTGGACTGATGGGCAAGGGCATTCTCTACAATTTCCCGCCATCCGGAGGCCTGATACATCGCTCCGCTTTCAATGGATTCGTTTACCAGCTTTGCTCCCTGGCTGTATACTGCTCCTGCGCCTATGGCGTTGTGGCCCACCTCGGAGTTGCCCATATCGTCGTCAGAAGGAAGTCCTACGGCTGTACCGTGGGCTTTCAGCTGCACCATGGGATATTGGGCTGCCAGCATGTCCATTACAGGGGTTCTGGCTAATTTCACGGCATTGCCCTCAGTGTTTTTACTGATGCCGATACCGTCCATGATAATCGTTACAACAGGTCCGTTATATTTCATGATGATCGATCCTTTCCATAAAAAATTTACAGCTTATTTTACTATAAATTTGCTTTGGCTTCAACTGCCGCTTATTGCGAATCCGGGGAAATTCGTGGTAAAATAGTTCCGGTGTTTTATAATTATGGATAGAAAATTTATTTTTTTGGATATCGACGGTACGCTGGTGGACAGCAGGGGAAGGTTACCTGTCTCCGCATCCGGGGCGCTCCGAAAGGCCCGGGAGAACGGCCACCGGATCATATTGGCTACGGGCAGACAGCGGTCTCAGATCTATTCCTGGCTGACAGAAGAATTCTCTTTTGACGGAATCATAGCCTCCTCGGGTGCGTATATAGAGGACGGTGCGGGAAAAATCATTTTTGAAAGCCGGCCTGACAAAGAAATGCTGCGGTATGCAGTCGAATTTTTTCGGGGCAGCAATACGCCCTACTGTCTCCAGACAGCAGAGGCGGTCGTAACGGAGCAGTGGTGTATGAAGCCTATATTGGATCTGTTCCGGGCATATGGATTCTGTGATGAGGTGATCGACAGTGTTTTTAAAAACACGGTTGTAACAGATACTCCGGAGGACTGTATGACGGCGGAGAAGCTTGCCTACTATCAATCCCCGCTGGAAAGGGAAGAGGTGCAAAGGCGTCTGGGCAGCTACTTCTATGTAACAGGGTACAGCATGTCTAACGGTGCTGCCGCGTCTAATTTCGGCGAGATTACCTTTGAGGGCGTTAACAAGGCTACGGGAATACAAAGATATATGGAGGCAGCGGGTGCTCCCGTCTGCAATACTGTCGCAATCGGGGACAGTGAGAATGATATTGAAATGCTCGAATTTGCCGGAATCGGCGTGGCTATGGGAAATGCGCCGGATGTTATCAAAAATGCAGCGGATCTGGTTACAGCCGGTATCAATGAAGACGGAATCGAAAAGGCTTTCACTATGTTGAAAATTATATGAATAAAGGCCGTCTTCCATGTTTTGCCGGAGACGGCCTTTGCCTTTTTCACATTGGCTTTGAATTATTCCATATCTTCCGGAATGACAATGTCATCTAAATCAAAGTCATAATCATAGTCATCAAAGTCGTAATCATAGTCTTCCTCATAGCTGTAGTCATTCCAGTCGCCGAACATAGAACTCATGGACTCTGCCAGCTCCTCCTCCGTCATTACCCTGGACGGATCAATGCTGATATCCTTGGCATCCTTATATTCCTTAATGTCATATTTCAGGTTGATCTGAAACGCCTTTTCCCCTTCGGAAGCACTGCAGACCAATCCCTGGGTCCATACTCTGCTGCCTGTCTTTCCTCCCAGGGAGGTGTAGGCGGAACATTGAAATTTCATGGTATCTTCGTATTGAAATTACTTCAGATCGCTTGCAACGGAAGCAATTTCGGACTGAATGTCAGCCCTGCTGTCTTCAATTTCTTTCGCCAGCTCGTTGCAGTCGCCGCTGCCTTTCAAAGCTTTGATATAGTCCTCCAGAAGCTTATCAAAGTCTTTGGAAAAAGCTTCGCCCAGATTGTTGGCAAAAGCCGTAATGTTTTCATCTGTGAGTTTAAAACAGTAGTTGTCGCCTTCTTTATACATTACGGCCGGAGAAACGTCCTTTACGGCAGTTTCCAGCAGTGTCGAGAAGGTGCTGATCCCCTGCCAGAGCGCCGTCATATAACTGTCTGACATGGCGTTTGCTTCTTCCTCGGCCTCTGCTATATCTTCTGCTGAAATGCCCATCATGGACGAAGAGTCCAGTTTCATATAATCCTTCCCGGAGGGAACCAAAGAGGAGCCCAATACGCCGCCGGCGAAGGACATATAGTCTCTGTAATTTATGTACATTGTTCCGTCAACAGCAATTATGTCTGTGATTTTGGAATCTCCCAGGTACAGATCTGCCTTCATGTTTTTGGGGTCGTTTACTGTCAAATCGATTTTTACTTTGCCGGAAACTGTGTCGCCCTCTGTTGTTAA
>CBCSVZ010000112.1:0-4616 GCA_965143695.1 uncultured Oscillospiraceae bacterium | reverse complement strand
CCGGAGCAGATTCCCGCGAATCTTCTCCTTTTCTGCTACAGCGCGTATTTTCTCCTGTTGCTTGATATGGGTGGTCATGGTGCTGGTCATCACGGAGGTGGCCAGCATACACAGAAAGGTGATAGGGTATCCGGATATGGTAAAATCAAAAGCGAAATACGGGTAGGTAAAGATATAGTTTACAAGGATTACACCTGCCACAGAGCTCAGTATGCCCAACAGGTAGCCGTCCGTATACCGGGATACCATGAATACCGCCATAATGAACAGCATGGGCACATAGGCATCGCTGGCATCGATAGAATGGAGTATAAAAGCAAATGCCGCCGTGCCTCCCATGATCAGGAGCGTTATCAGCAATTCCCGCCAGGAGAAGGCAAACAGTGCTTTCATCTTCTTTTGGTTTTCGGTTTCCATTTCAATCACCCCTACTGAATTATATCATACTTTGCGAAAAATGATATGACGTTGACAGATTCCCGGAATACAGCTTCTTAATTCTTTCGGCCGGAGGTGCCTTTATTCAACAGTACAACACAGAAAATCAGAACGGCGGTCACCGCAAAGATTCCGCACATTCCTTCCGCCACATAGGGCAGCGTCTGAAAAAACACTTCAAAATTCATTCTTTTGCGCTCCTTATCCGAAAAAGTTTAATATGAGTCCGCCTGCTACTACAGAAGAGATCTGACCGGAAACATTTGCTCCGACCGCGTGCATTAACAAGAAATTCTGATTGTCCTCCTCCAGACCGAGCTTATGTACCACTCTGGCAGACATGGGAAAGGCGGAGATTCCGGCGGCGCCGATCATAGGATTCACTTTGTTTTTCACAAACAGATTCAGGAGCTTTGCAAACAAAACCCCTCCCACCGTGTCAAAAATAAAGGCAACCAGTCCTAATCCCAGAATGATCAGTGTCTCCGGGCTCAGGAAGGCGTCGGCGGTCATTTTCGAGGCGACTGTGATTCCCAGCAGTAATGTAACCAGATTCGCCAGAACCTTTTGGGCTGTTTCTGACAGGGAATTCAATACGCCGCATTCCCGTATCAGGTTGCCGAACATCAAAAAGCCGATCAGTGCCACAGAACGGGGAGATATGATTCCCGTGATAACCGTGACGAGAATCGGAAACAGGATTTTTGTAAGCTTACTGACCTGCGTCCCCGTATAATTCATACGGATCCTGCGCTCTTTTTTTGTGGTCATCAATTTGATCACCGGGGGCTGTACAATCGGGACTAATGCCATATAGGAATAGGCTGCTACGATAATCGGTCCTATGTAATCGGAACGAAAATAGTTTGCCACAAAAATAGAGGTGGGCCCGTCCGCGGCTCCGATAACGGCAATCGAGGCGGCATCCTTAAGATCGAACCCCAGAAGCGCAGCCATACTGAGGGTAAAGAAAATGCCGAACTGGGCGGCCGCACCGAAGAGCATCAGCTTGGGATTTGCCAGCAACGGCTCAAAATCGATCATAGCGCCGATCCCGATAAACAAAAGTAAAGGGAAGAGCTCATTGGCGATCCCGCTTTCGAAGAGCAGGTCAATGACACCGATTTCTTTCATCCCGCCGTAAATCTGTGTGACGGCTCCGGACATGGGCAGATTTACCAGAATCGCGCCGAAGCCCATGGGAAGCAGCAGTGTGGGCTCCATGTCCTTCTTTATTGCCAGAAAAATCAGAATGCCTCCGATGGTCCACATCACGATCTGCTGCCATTGGATATTCAGTACATTTTCAAAAACTGCATTCATGCATAAGCTCCTTAATTTGTTGTAAAAGTATATGCTGCAAAAGTGCGCAAATGTATTCTATTATGTAAGAAAGATGAAAGCAATGCGTTTTTGGCCATCTTGTCGAAACGTAAATAGAATTGGAGTTCTTCTTAACGGCTTTTTAATTTACAGAGGGGATTTCGGCCTCTTATAATACAAGCGATTTTGTATATACTAAAAACAAAGAAGGGAGTCGATTATGACAATTCGCTTTTCGGAATTTATTGCACAGCTGACACACAGCCCTCTTCTTGCAATTACCGTACTGCTGACCCTGGGGGTCATTCTGGTCAACGGGTGGACAGACGCCCCCAATGCCATTGCTACCTGTGTATCCACCCGCTCCATGAAAGCGTCCTCTGCTATTTTTATGGCGGCTGTTTTTAATTTTGCGGGCGTGCTTGTGATGACGGTATTCAATTCTAAAGTGGCCATGACTATCTATAATATGGTAGATTTCGGCGAAAACACCCACGAAGCGGTGATCGCTTTGTGCGCTGCGCTTTTTGCCATCGTCCTTTGGGCTACCGCTGCCTGGAAATTCGGCATTCCCACTAGTGAAAGCCACGCTTTGATTGCGGGCCTTTCCGGTGCTGCCGTGGCCCTCCGGGGAAATCTGAGCGGCATCAATCCCACAGAATGGATGAAAGTGATTTACGGTCTTGTACTGTCGACCGTGTTCGGTTTTGTTTCCGGATTTCTCTGTGCCCGGATCATTGAATTTTTCTGCAGAGGAAGAGACCGTGTGCGAACAAATTCTTTTTTCAGAAAGGCGCAGATTGCAGGCGGAGCGTCCATGGCCTTTATGCACGGCGCCCAGGACGGACAGAAATTCATGAGTGTCTTTCTCCTGGGTATTTTTCTGGTAAACGGTGACAGCCATACAAATCACTTTGTGATCCCCTTATGGCTGATGCTGCTGTGTTCTGCCGTAATGGCCCTGGGTACCTCGGTGGGCGGATACCGCATCATTAAATCCGTAGGAATGGATATGGTGCATTTGGAAACCTACCAGGGCTTTTCCGCGGATTTAGGCGCGGCGGGATGCCTTTTCCTCTCTTCACTGACCGGTGTGCCCGTCAGTACGACCCATACAAAGACGACGGCCATCATGGGAGTAGGGGCTTCCAGAAGACTGTCAGCGGTCAACTGGAGGATCGTAAGAGAAATGATGCTGGCCTGGATCTTTACCTTTCCGGGCTGCGGTCTTCTGGGCTTTCTTATGGCTAAAATATTTATGTATATCTTTTAAGGAGGGCGGTTTTTATGGGAATGATCAAAAGAAAAAAGGGATATGACTATTTTGCCTGTTTTTATCAGGTGGGGGAACTTGCCAATCAGTCGGCCTGCTATCTGAAGAAGGCAGTGACGGATTTTCACTGTGAAGAAATTGAAGCCTATGCGGCGGATATGCACTGGCTGGAGAACCGGGCGGATGCAAAAAGGCATGAGCTCTGTAACAGTCTTGCCCGTGAATTTATGCCGCCGATTGAGCGGGAGGACATCTCTCTGCTGTCCCGAAAGCTGGATAATATTGTGGATTCCGTAGAGGACGTTATGCGTAAGCTTTATATGTTTCGTATTTCGGAAATCTGTTCCGAAGCCATAGAGTTCGCCGGGCTGGTTGCAGAATGCTGTCAGGTGTTCCTTCAGCTGCTTTCCGAATTTCCGAATTATAAAAAGTCTGAAACCCTTCGCGGGTACATTATTGACATCAATACCCTTGAAAATAAAGGGGATAAGCTGCATGCCCGTTCCATACGAAGACTGTTTTCGGAAGATGCGACGGCAGTCAATCAACTGGCCTGGACAAAAATTTTCGACTCCTTTGAAACCTGTCTGGACAGCTGTGAGGACGCGGCGGACATTATTGACAGCATCATTACGAAAAACACCTGAGGGTACCGCCTTGTGAATCCCGAAAAATGATGATATACTTTATACATCAAAAGACGCGAAAACGGAAAGGGTGTTTTGTATATGTTAACAGTACGGGAAATTGTAGAGATTCTGGAAGCAGATGTGCTCACAGGTGAAGAAAATCTGGATATGGAAATATATTCAGGCTGCGGCGCCGATCTTATGAGTGACGTTATGGCCTTTGTGAAAGAGAGCGTTATCCTCTGTACAGGACTTGTCAACCCTCAGGTGATCAGAACCGCTGAGATGATGGATATCAGTGTGATTTGCTTTGTAAGAGGGAAGGTTCCCGGGGAAGCCGTCATAGAGCTTGCCAAAGAGAAGGGAATCACTGTTCTGGCAACACAGAATCCCTTGTTTATTGCCTGCGGAAAGTTATACAGCGCGGGAATTGTGGGGAGAGGTGTCTGGAATTGAGCGAGTCCCTGGTAAAATTACACTACGATATTGACGCAGAGGATTTTTCCGGCGCGGGAGAGGCTTCCAGCGGCGTCAAGAAGACCATGAAGACTCTGGGCATCAATCCGGCTGTCATCAAACGTGTGGCCATTGCCATGTACGAGGCGGAAATCAATGCGGTCATACATGCGGACGGAGGCTGTGCGGATGTGACCATTTCTCCTGATAAAATTGAAATCGTGATCTCGGATCACGGGCCGGGAATACCGAATATTGAACAGGCCATGCAGGAGGGCTGGTCAACTGCCTCTGAGACGGTAAGGGAGCTGGGCTTCGGTGCGGGTATGGGTCTGCCCAATATGAAGCGGTACACAGATGAAATGAAGGTTGAAAGTACCGTCGGCGTAGGAACCACAGTAACCCTGATTGTCAACATGGTATAGGAACGGTGAGGTAAGATGAATACATATTTTCACTCTGTTGTACTGGAAAGAGACCTGTGCATGGGCTGTACC
>CBCSVZ010000111.1:0-4619 GCA_965143695.1 uncultured Oscillospiraceae bacterium | reverse complement strand
TCTGGAGCACAGAAGGCGTGGAGGGAATCAAGACGGGATATACGGGAAACGCGGGGCGCTGCATTGTGCTGTCTGTTCATAAAAACGATCTCCGGCTGATCGGTGTTTTGCTCGGCTGTGAAACTTCCGATCAGAGAAGCGCAGACGGAAAAAGTATCGCAAATTATTTCCCGGGAAATTATTCTGTCTGTAATGTTCTGGAGGCGGGAGCTGTGATTGATACGGTAAAGAGCATTAAGAGCAAGACCGCTTATGTGCCGGTTATTGTGAAAGAACCTGTGACCCTGTGCCTCTCTCAGAAGGAGCTTGCGGACATTCACTTCCGCAAGGAACTGCTGCCGGAATATGAAAAAGGGGTACGGGATGGGATTACCGCCGGCACGGTCATGGGTACATATGGTATTTATACAGGCGATCAGCTGCTCTGTGAAACGGAGCTGATTGCGGCGGAAACCTGTGTAAAGAAAGCTTTTGACGATTACCTGCAGGAATTTTTCACTCTTTGGGCAAAAAAGACATTCGGCGCTCTTTACAATTTCTGATCCACTCTGTTAGAATGCCCTCCTAAGAAAGGAGGGAGTGTCTGTGAAGACTTTTATTGTGAACCGCAAGGCTTCCGTAACTGTGGAAGCGGCTATTGTGACTTCTGTACTGTTGCTGCTGATCCTGTTTATGCTGACCGCTCTTGTAAATGAATATGTGCGGGTGGCAGATTATTGCAGTCAGCTGCGGGCGGAGGCAGAGCTTTTTGCCGGTTCCGACCAGGGAAACCTCTTAAGGCTCCTGAAGGTTCTTGTTGACACAGGCGGAGATATTGCGGACGGATTTTCCAAAGGATAACAGAAAGGGCGCCATTACCGTCTTTACGGCATTGATCCTGGCTGCGGTCATTCTTCTGAACGGTGTACTGCTGCAGGGGGCCTATGTGTATACTGCCGGTGTCAATATGGAGTACAAGCTGGCGTTGGCGGGCAAGTCTCTGCTGGCATCCTTCGACAGAATTCTTTATGAGGATTACGGCCTGATTGCCTGCGAAGAAAAGGAAGACGCGGGAGCTTTAGCGGAATACTATTTTAACGGTGCGCCCTCTTTGTATGAAGGCATACAGAACTTTGAAAGGGGAGGGTACTTACAGATAACGCCTTTCCGCGGGGAGAGCTTTTGCTTTTGCGCCGCATATACGCAAAGACTTGCCGATATTAATATTTTACAGGAGAATATTGCGGATATGATGCAATACCGGAGCCCTGCCAACTTATTGGAGTACCTGCTGGAGTATCTTGATATCATGGAATCTGCCGAAGAGGCCGGTGAGGGCGAGCGGCTGTACAAAGAAGCGGGGGATCTGCTGGAGGAGCTCTCTCAGATTGCGGACAATCTGTACAGAGCCGTAGAGGGTTGGTCGGAAAACGATTTTTCCTGTGTAAACGGCTTTGATAATGTGCCGGCCAGAACGGTTACAGCAGATAAGATCAGAACGGATTCTATGGTACTGCAGGGCCTGTCCTTTGCCGATATGGCAGAGAAGGAAGCCGATAAGCGCTTACAGACCATCCGGGAGAACTGTGTCATTTTCCGGTCTGACTACGAAACCTATGCGGAATTAAACCGCAGGGCTGTTTCCTACATCGCTGAGGCAGAAAGTGTCCGTGGCAGAATACAGCCGAAAATTGAAGAAATAGACCGTTGGCTGGCAGACCGGGCGAACAGTGACAGGGAAACGGAGCAGCGGTATATTTCCGGGCTGGAAGAAAGAGCAGAGGAGCTGAAGAGCATCCTCCGCAAGACGGCATATTTAACAGCGAAGACCGAATTGGAGAAGAATCTCTCTGCGCTTAATGAGGCAATTCAAGAACTGGACACACTGTACAATTATCTGAATGTGTCATCAGAGGGAGTATTTGACAGTGGCTATGTTTTATCTGTTATGGACAGGGTTTTGTCTGTAAAGGTAAACTGTAATATACAGATCTATACAGGCCGGGGCAGCGTTGACGAAAGCTTAAAGCAGGAGGACCCGAGAACAGCAGGGGACAGCGCACAGGACAGTATTCTGGAGAGCATGGAAAATTTGTGTGAAATATCGAAGGAACTCTATGATACGCTTCCGTCTGTAATCAATGATTTCGGAAACGTCTGTCTGGAGGATGCGTCCCTGTATCAAAGCGCCCTGATCGATGACTATATACTGACCTATTTGAACCACAGCGGTAAGAACGGCGGTGTATCCCGATATGCTTTTCTGAAAGCGGAAACAGAATACATCTTAAACGGGGCGGCGTCCGATGAGAAGAATATAGACAATACCCTGCTCAAAATTTTTGCTGTGCGCTCTGCGCTGAATCTTGTCCATGTGCTCTGCGACAGTGAGAAAATGCACTTGGCGGAAGGAATCGGAAATGCCATTGCCGGGGCAGTTACCTGCGGTATCGGAGGCCCCTTCTTTACGGCGCTTGTTGCGGCGGCCTGGGCTGTGTGCGAGTCAGCGTTGGATATCGAAGCCCTCAAAAACGGCTGGTCAAGACAAAGGATACCTGGCGACTCAGCATTGCGGGTCTGTCGAAGGAGCTGCCTGACAGCAGCTCCGGGAAAGACGAAACAGCGCCCTTTGCCATGGATTACAGCGGTTATTTGCGGCTGCTGCTTTTTATGACGCCCCAGAAGACAAAGCTGCTCAGACTTCAGGATATTATTGAGGTAAACCTTACCCAATATACGGGCAGAAGAATTTATATGGGAAATTACTGTACTGCTGTCGATGTGGGGTGCAGCTTTATGGCTGCTATGCCGGGGCCTGTGTACGCACAGCTTCAGGAGGACAGGTCTGTGAGAGGCTATTTGCTCAGGAGGGATGTCCATGTGTCATACTGACCCAAAAAGAAAAGGCTCTGTGACTTTGGAGGCGGCGCTGTGTGCGCCTGTCCTTCTGGCAGCGTTTCTCTTTCTATACGGATTGCTGGAAATGTTTCTGCTGTATAACTGTGTTTCTAAAGCCATGTATGATACAGTGGATGTGGCTGCGTCTTACGGTGTACTCTATCATGAGAATGGCGTAAATAAGTTAGAAAAAAAGCTGCAGGATAAGCTGTCTGATTATTTGGACCTCTGCCTGCTTCTTCCATACGGAGATGACCTTTTCTATGAGGAGGCGGCCGAGCAGCTCTTTACATACAAACTGGAGCAGGACGCTGTATACCGTCGCTTTTTCAGGGGCAGATTACAGTATGAATTTACAGGCAGCCGCTTTTTCAACGGGAATGCGGAAATTGTCTTCAAAGGCCGTTTTCAGTGCGATTATGCCGTTCCGTTCTTAGAATCCCTGTTAAAAGGCTTTGTCCTGGAGAAGACGGTGACCTGTAACGCTTTTACAGAAGGTACGACTCCGGAATTTGCTGCCGGCGGTCAGGAAACAGATTTCATATGGAGTCTGTCCAATTTTGAAAGGGGAAAAATTCTGCAGGAAAAGTACGGTCGGAATTTGCCGCAGTTCTTTCCGGTAATTGATTATTACAGAAACGGCAAAGCGGGGATCATAAGAAGTATTAACCATACCCTTCCGTCCTACCGGGATGACAGGGTGCTGGAACGGGTATTAGATGAATTATATACAGCGCTGCTTGATTTTGAAGGCGGCTCCTATGCCGGAACAACGGTACAAGGCGACGGCATCTTAGAAAGGGACATCCTGTTGATCTTTCCGGAGGATGATTTTACGGCCGGTCAGCAGGCTGTTGTGGAACGGTTTGTTAATATTTGCCGAGGCAGGGGTGTGAATGTTACTGTTGAAAGGTACGGGCGAACGGATGCTGAGAAATTGACAGGGTCGGGTTAATAGCATAAAATAATAGGGAAGGTGAGTGTATGGGAATCTGGTATGAAAGAGCTGCTGAGGCAGCCGAATATATTTCCAAAAGAATAGAGCGTGAAAGCGGAAGTATTCCCCGGCCTGAATTTTCACTTGTGCTTGGCACCTGTTTCGGGGAAGCTGCGGACAATGCCGAGGATACGGTCTGTATTCCCTATGGAGATATTCCGCATTTTACAAAGTCTACCGTAGGGGGACATGCAGGCAGACTGCTGTATTGTAAAATGGGCGGCAGACCGGGCTTTGTTATGCAGGGCAGGACCCACTATTATGAGGGCTATGAAAGCAGCGCCGTGGCGTTGCCCATAAGAGTTTTCTCACTGCTGGGAGCGCCTTTGCTGATTCTGACCAATGCGGCAGGCAGTATCAATCCTGCGTACCGTGTGGGAGACTTTGTTGTTATTACGGACCACATTGCGTTTTTTGCAGAATCCCCCCTGCGCGGCCCCAATGAAGACGCCTTCGGCCTCCGGTTTCCGTCAATGGATAATATCTATGATGCAGAGCTTGTTAAAATAGCAGAGCAATGCGGCCGTGACATGGGGCTGAACATGCACCGGGGTGTGTATGCCTATATGAAGGGCCCGCAGTTTGAAACCCATGCTGAGATCCGGGCATTGAAAGTATTGGGCGCCGATCTGGTTGGCATGTCTACGGTGTATGAGGCGATTACCGCCGGACACTGCGGAATGAAGCTGCTCGGGATATCCTGTGTAACCAATATGGCCGCAGGCATTTCGGAAAAACCCGTATC
>CBCSVZ010000110.1:0-4661 GCA_965143695.1 uncultured Oscillospiraceae bacterium | reverse complement strand
CTTAAATGCCATGGTAAAGAGGGGCATGGACACATCCATCGTCTCAATTTTCTCCTTCGCCACAATGGATTTCGGCTCCTCGTCAAAAAGGATCGTGGGGACAGAGCTGCAGGATTTTGCTTTGGCAAAGCCCTCTTCTGCCAGATGCACAATGTGTTCCGGCTCCAAATCGCCCACTACGGTGATGGCCATATTGTCCGGACTGTAAAATGTCTTGTGGCAAAGCTCCAGAATTTCAGGCGTGATTTCCTGTATGCTTTCTACTGTTCCGGCAATATCCTTTTTGATAGGATTGCTGTGGTACATTAAATCAATGGCATTCATGCTGACCACATATTCCGGCTCGTCACGGTACATATTGATTTCCTGGGCAATGATCCCCTTTTCCTTCTCCACATTTTCTTTGGTAAAATGCGGATTCTGTACAAACTTCATCAGGAGTTGAAAGCACTGATCAAAATTGTCTGTACAGGTGAAATAGTAATAGGTCCACAAAAAGCTGGTGGCAGCATTGGGGCTTGCGCCCAGAGCCAGATACTGATCCATGATATTCATATCGGGCTGCTCGAAAAGCTTGTGCTCCAGAAAATGTGCCACGCCGTCGGGCACAACGGTAATTTTATCACTGCCCGGCAGTTGAAATTTTGTGTGCACTGCACCGAAATTCAAAGCGCACACCGCAAACTTTTTATAGAAGCCGGGCTTGGGAATGATTTGCAAATGAAGTCCCGAGGCATGGTTGTATTCGTATACGGTTTCATCCAACTCCGGATATTCTTTCTTAATCAATTTATTTTTGGTCCGGTTCATATTCCAGGCCTCCCCTTTCTTTTGCCGTTGTGTCCGGTCCGCTTTCACTTGCAGCATTTTTATCTTCAACTCTGTCCCCGCAGCTGTCTGCGGCGGCATCTCTGTCCCCAAGAAAATAAACCGTATCAAGAGTAATATTCCGGCTGACTCTGATGACATCCGCTAAGGGTACAGACTTGATTTTGTCCACAAATTCGTCTATTGTCAGCTCTGTCCCCAATAAAATCTGGTTTATATGAAAGTCCATAACAGAAAACAGCGTATCTTTATAGGAGTAAAAACTGTTCACAAACATTTTAACCGTGTCCTCATACTCCTCTTGGGTAATATGTCCCTGCTGTATTTCCCGCAGCTGGTCCAATATCAAATCTTTTGCCTGTTCGTAGTTCGCCGGATCGATACCGCTGTATGCAATGAGCAGCCCCTTAAACCGCTCAATCCGGGAAGCCGCATAATATGCCAGGCTGTTTTTTTCTCGCACATTCTGAAACAGCTTTGAATGGGGTCCCGCACCAAAAATACCGTTGCACACCGCCAGCGCATAAAAGTCGTCTGAGGCAGGAGGCACATTCGTACGGAAGCCGATATTGAGTTTGCTCTGGGCAAGTTCCGCCGGTTCCTTTACATATTTTACCTCGCCCACCTCTTTTTTCTCCCGGTAACCGAAATCGGAGGCCAACTCTGTCCCCACGGTAAAATCACTGCAAAGCACCTTGAGTTTATCATAGAGCCACAAAGGCTCCTCCCGGCAGCACACAAAGACCTTGACAACTGTCCTGGCTAAAAAGTATTCCCGATAATATTCATACAGTGATGCTGCATCAAGTCTGTCCCCGTCCTCAGGAGCACCCATTTCATGAATTGCATAGTTCTCGCCGTCGCACATGGTCTCCTGACAGCGCAGCATGGCATAGAGCTTTTTGTCATTTTTCAGGCTTCTGATAAAATCATTATTGTTTTTACGCTCCTGCAAAAAATACACTTCCCGGAAGGCCTCTTTGCCGGTTGACGCGTTAAATTCCGTCAAGGGATTGGTAATAATTTCCAAAAGCATCTCCGCCGTCTGCTCAAACAGACCGGCAGTCCCGTTGGCGTATTTATCCTCCACAAAATCGGCCACGAACTGAACCATCTGTATTTCACCGCGTTTATCCACATTGGTGGTAAAATCCGCCCCGTAGAGCTGCTGAAATCGCTCAGCAATACGCCTGGCGGTAGGATAATTTTTCGTCCCCTGGCACAATATCATGGGAATCAGCGCATTTTTGTAAGCTCTGTCCCCACACAAATTATCGCAAAAGGTGATATTGATACCGCCGGTCTTAAACTTGTCGGCGGGAATATAACACACTTCTATTCTGTCATCAATTTTCATCTAACTCTGTCCCCTTCAATCTGGCATCGTGAATATCCTTCTGCAACTGAGCCTGTAATATCTCCACAGACGGAAACTTAATTTCTTCTCTGAGCTTCTCCGCAAAGAAAACCTCAATTTTTTCTCCGTACAGTCCTTTATTATAATCAATAATATGCGTTTCAACCGTAACGGGGATATTTTCATTGAAAGTGGGGTTGGATCCTATATTTGTAACACTTTTATACCGATGCGGATCACCCTCTACAATCGTATAGGTCATGTACACACCCGGGCTGGGGAGCGCAAATCCTTTCCGGGGTAAAATATTAGCCGTAGGAAAGCCAAGCTGCCTGCCTACTCTGCGGCCGATCACAACCTCTCCCGGTATCGAATAGTACCGTCCCGCATACTTCTTAAAATCCTGCATTTTACCTTCGGAAATCAGCTGACGAAGCACAGTGCTGGAAATTTTTCTGTTTCCCAACTCCACAGGGGGAAGGACAGATACTTCAAAACCGTATTCGCGGCCGAAGGCCTGCATATCCTCCGCATTGCCGCTGCCTTTGTGCCCGAAGGTATAGTCGTAACCCACGACCACCATTTTGACATTTAACTTTTGCAGCAAAATCTCCTCTACAAATTGCTGCGGGGACAGACTTGCGAAATTTTCGTTAAAATCTTCCAGATAGACCGTGTCGATCCCGCTTTTTTCAAAGATATCCAGACGCTGTTCCTCTGTCATAATCAAAGGGGCAGGTTTCATTTTACTGACAACATGGGTCGGATGCATGGAGAACGTGTAAATCAAAGGCGGTACCCGAAGTTCACGGCATTTTACCTGCAGAAGCTCCAGCAAGGCCATATGGCCTAAGTGCACGCCGTCAAAGTTTCCGAGACCCACCCCGTATCCGCCGGGCGCCGGGGTAAAATTGTCACAGCTTCTTACAATATTCATCCCAACCGTCTCCTCCCAAAAATTTCCAGGGCCGTACAGTAAGCACATCTTCGGAACGGGAGTCTGTCCCCACAAAAAAACGCACTACACCGACCAGCTTATGATCAAACTCCAGCCTTGCAATTCCTTTATCAGGTTTTGGGAACAGCGGATGATCCGTACCAAAGGCAAGCTGCTGTCCCCCTATTTCCGTATTTTGTCCGTTTCGGAAGGACCGCATCTGCTTATGGTTCAGCGTGATGACAGGAAAATTTGCAAGAATGTACTCCGGAGCATAGAAAACTATTTTACCGTTTACCAAAACGCCCATATCGTCATTGGCCAAAGCTGCCTTGGCGCCCTCCTCCAGTTCCTCCAGGGTCACGGCATTGTCCAGAGAAAACGGGCCATAGGATTTTCTGCATAAGAAAGACATACAGGAAGGTACGCCCAAGCGCCTGCCGATATCATAGCAAAGAGTACGCACATAGGTACCCCTGGAACACTCTACATCAATTTGCGCCTCTCTGACAGGCACATGGAAACGGTCAGACATCTCTGTCCCCCCGAGAGAGGACATTACAAAGCTGTAGACATGGACCTTTCTGGGTTCCAGCGCAATTTGCTCAGCGTCCCCTTTTCTGGCTCTTTTATACATGGGCACGCCGTCTACTTTTATGGCGGAATAGGCAGGCGGAATCTGTTCGATTTCCCCCGTGAAACAGGACGTCGCCTCTCTGACCAGCGCATCCGTAAGCATTGACGGATCCCCGGCGGACAATCTCTGTCCCCAGATATCCTGCGTGTCCGTGGAAACACCGAACATAACATTGCCTCTGTAGCTCTTACGGCACATCAAAAAAAATTCCAGCAGCTTGGTTGCCTTTCCTACACAGATGGGAAGGACACCGGATGCTTCCGGATCCAGAGTTCCTGCGTGTCCTGCTTTTTTCGTGCCGAGAATTTTTCGCACAGCAGCCACACATTGAAAGGAGGTCATGCCCGCTGGTTTATATACGTTAATGATCGCATCCATTGAATCAGTCACACTCCTGCTTCAACATCCTTCAACAGTTCTTCCACCGCCTGCGTAAAATCTCCGTCGAAGTCAAATCCCGCTGCCCGTTTGTGCCCTCCGCCGCCGAATTTGGCAGCCAGTACGGCTACATCGCACTCCCTGTTGGAGCGCAGGCTTATTTTCAGGCCCCGGCCGCTTCTGTGGGGTCTGGCAAACACCGCCAGTTCTACTCCTTCTATGCCCCGTAAAACGGAAACCAGCTCGTTGGTATCGTCGTACACTGCGCCGGATGCTGTAAAATCTTCCTTTGTCAGCTCCAGGAGCGCGACCCGCCCGTCCATTTTATATTGGATCTTTTGGTAGGCAATCGCTTTCATGGCAATGGCCGCTTTGGTGCTGCCGTCGAAGAGTCTAAAGTGCAAATCTGAAACATCTTTTAGAAAATCTACCAGCATTCCCGCTATTTGATGCGTGCTTTCTGTGGTGTGAGAATAAGCAAAGCTTCCCGTATCACTGGCGATCCCGCAATAGAGACAGACAGC
>CBCSVZ010000109.1:0-4677 GCA_965143695.1 uncultured Oscillospiraceae bacterium | reverse complement strand
TTGATCGGGTATGAGGCAGAGTATTATCCGGATCTCTTTCCGGATATGCTGGACTTTCTGGAGCAGTACGGCTATGACTATCTGCTGCTGGGGCAGCACTTTGTAGGGGACAGCGCAGAAACCTGTTACAGCGGCAATCCTACCGACGATGAATCCGTACTGCGGCAGTATGTGGATCAGACCCTGGAGGGGCTGCGCACGGGAAAATACAAGTACTTCGCCCACCCGGATGTCTTTCAGTTTACCGGCGATGAGAATCTGTACAGAAAACATATGGGACGTCTGTGCCGGGAAGCCCGTGAGATGGACATTCCTCTGGAGGTCAATATGCTGGGAATAGAGGGGGCGCGCCATTATCCCAGCGACCGCTTTTTCGAAATTGCAGCCGAGACCGGCAACAAAGTCATCATAGGCTGTGATGCCCATAGACCGGGGGTTATGGGGGATAAAGATCTGGAAGAAAAAACATTGCAATTTATTGAGAAATTCCCCTTGACTTTAATAACGGAGTTTTGATATAATACCATGCGTTGACCTTGTGAGGTGGGTTTATGTTTTATGTTGTAACGGAAAGCTTAAAAACTGACGGCGGCACAGCTGACATAGACACTTACCTTGAACTGACATTTGACAGGCCGGGAGGCTGTCCGGTGCAGGAGGTCGGCAAGGTACATGTGACGGGAAGGTTTACCAACATGGGAGGCCTGATAAAATTCAACGGAAATTTTACCGCCCCGTATACCGATGTCTGCTGCGTCTGTCTGGAAGAGATTCACAGAGAGATGAAAGGCGAACTGGAGGCAGTTTTTGCCAGAAGCCAAGCCGAAGAAACAGGAGACGAAGAAATATATGTTTATGAGGGCAGCAAGCTTACGTTGGGTGTAGCCGTGGAAGACGCGTTTATATTGGCGCTTCCGTACAGGGATTACTGCGGCGGAGAGCGTTGCCGGAATGATATTGCGATAACGCAGGAGGTGTAGTCGAGATGATTTGTCCAAAGAGAAGATGGTCGAAAGCCAGAACGAGAACAAGAAAGGCTAACTGGAAGCTGGAGCAGCCTACATTGGTAAAATGCCCACAGTGCCATGAGTATAAGCAGCCTCATACAGTATGCGGTTCATGCGGATACTACAAGGGCCGTGAAGTGATTAAGATGGGTGAAGAATAATTCTTATCTTAAGCAAAGAACCCTTAACATTGTATGTTAATCGGGCTGTCCCAGCGGGCAGCCCTGTTTTTCGTTAGAGAAGTACAGGTGACAGCATGGACGCAGTTGTAAAATGTGTGGAACCGGGTTCCGCTGCCGAAGAAGGCGGCATTTTACCCGGCGACAGACTCTTAAAGGTCAACGGCCGTAAACTGAAGGATATTTTCGACTATAAGTTCTATACCGCGGAGGAGCTTGTGCTGTTGGAGCTGGAAGATGCGGACGGAGAGCAGTACGAGGTGGAAATCGAAAAGGAGCAGTACGAGGATCTGGGAATTGAATTTGAGAATCCTCTTCTGGACCGTGACCGTGGCTGCGCCAATCACTGTATTTTCTGCTTTATTGACCAGCTGCCCCCGGGAATGCGGCCGACCATGTATTTTAAAGATGATGACACCCGTCTGTCCTTTTTGACAGGAAACTATGTGACCCTGACCAATGTGGGCTACCGCGAGCTGGCCCGCTTGGTAAAATACAAAATGTCTCCCATTAATATATCTGTTCACACCACGGACCCGGAGCTCAGATGCTTTATGCTGGGCAATAAAAAGGCGGGAGATATCCTGGAGAAAATGAAATATCTGTCCGACGGCGGCCTGACGCTGAACGCGCAGATCGTGCTGGTTCCGGAAGTAAATGACGGTCCCCGGCTTGAAAAAACAATTGCGGATCTGATCGCTGTGGGGCCGAATTTACAGAGTGTATCCGTAGTCCCCATCGGGATCACCAAATACAGAGAGGGGCTTTACCGGACACGGCCCTTTACTTCCGAAGAAGCAGCGGAGGTCATCGGATTGATCGAACGCTGTCCCAGAAAGAATTTTATCTATGCTGCGGATGAATTCTATATCAGGGCCGGCATGGATTTCCCCGGCGCATAGGCATATGACGGTTTCCCGCAGCTGGAGAACGGCGTGGGCATGTGCTCTTTGCTCAGGCAGGAGGTGGAGGACTGCCTGGAAGCGGAGGGGGAGCAAATCAGAGAGGAAATTGCTGCTCTCGGTAACATGTCCGGTAAAATTTCCGTTCATATTGCCACAGGAGCGGCCGCTTATGATATAATCAAGAGGCTGGCTGAAAAGGTGGAAGAACATTTTACCCATATAGAAGTAACCGTGCACAGGATTATCAATCACTTCTTTGGGGAAAATGTTACCGTGAGCGGCCTGCTTACAGGCGGTGATCTGGCAGAACAGCTGAAAGGACATTTGTCCGGCAGCGAGAAGGTGCTGTTGATTCCTGTCAACATGCTGCGGGCAGGGGAAGAGACCTTCCTTGATGACTACACAGTCAGCAGACTGTCGGAGGAGCTCAATATAAAAATTGCCGTGACCGGGGAGTCCGGCAGAGATTTTGTAAGAACGATCGCTTTCGGCGGAGGCCTGCTTTCGCCGGAGAAGCATTGATCAGTGAGGAAGTGTGATGGAAATGAGTAAACCCATGGTTGCAATCGTAGGAAGACCCAATGTAGGGAAATCTTCGTTTTTCAACTATTTAATAGGGCGCAGGGTTTCTATTGTAGAAGATACGCCGGGGGTTACCCGTGACAGAATTTATGAGGATGTGGAATGGTCCGGCAGAGTATTTTCACTGGTAGATACCGGAGGATTGGAGCCTGCCTCCACAGACACCATACTGGTACAGATGCGAAGACAGGCGGAACTGGCGCTGGATCTGGCAGATGTGATCATATTCATGGTGGATGCCAAAGACGGAGTGACCGCCAACGACAAAGATATTGCCACAATGCTGCGCAAGGTAAATAAGCCCGTGGTATTGGTGGTGAATAAAGTGGACAATATCGGGGAGCCACCGCCGGAGGTGTATGAATTCTATAACCTGGGCATGGGGGACTTCTATACCATTTCCTCTGCCCACGGTCTGGGGATCGGCGAAGTTCTGGACGCGGTTTCCGAGCATTTTCCGCCTGCCGACGAAGAGGAAGCAGAGAAAGAAACGATCAAAGTGGCTGTGGTAGGAAAGCCCAATGCGGGGAAATCCTCCCTGATCAATAAGATACTGGGAGAGGAGCGGGTAATCGTCAGCAACATTCCCGGCACCACCAGAGATGCCATCGACACCTACTTTGAGCGGGACGATAAGCGTTACTGCTTTATTGATACGGCGGGCATGCGTAAGCGGGGCAAGGTGACAGAGAATATAGAGCGGTACAGCGTTATGCGTTCTCTTACGGCAGTAGACAGGTCGGATGTGGTGATTCTTGTCATTGACGCAGCCGAGGGCATTTCCGAACAGGACTCTAAAATAGCGGGCTATGCCCACAATCAGGGGAAAGCCTTTATTATCGCCGTCAATAAGTGGGATCTGATCGAAAAAGATACAGGCACCATGCAGAAATTTAAAAACAAGGTTTATGAAGAGCTTTCCTTCATGCTGTATGCCCCCGTAATTTTCATATCCGCTCTGACAGGACAGCGGGTACACAAGGTCTTTGAGATGACCGACTATGTGGCAAATCAGGCGGCCTTCCGGGTACCTACGGGGATGCTGAACGATGTGCTTGCAGAGGCGATTGCAGTAGCGCAGCCTCCTTCCGACAAGGGAAAGCGGCTGAAACTGTTCTATATGACACAGATCAAGGTAAAGCCCCCTACCTTTGCCATATTCTGTAACAGCACAAAGCTCTTTCACTTTTCCTATGAGCGGTATATTGAGAATCAGCTGCGAAAGAATTTCGGCTTTGAGGGCACACCGATCGTATTTAAAATCAGAGAAAAAACAGAGGGAGCGGAGAAATAGATGGATATCGTTTTATTAATCGTTTGCGGAATACTTGGCTATTTACTGGGAAGCGTCAATACTTCTGTGATCCTTTCCAAACTTGTATACAAAGAGGACATCCGGCAGAAGGGCAGCGGCAATGCAGGTACGACCAATGCGCTCAGGACCTTCGGAAAGAAGGCGGCGGCTGTAACTCTGTTGGGGGATCTTGTAAAGGGAATTCTGGCAGTACTTCTGGCATGGCTCATTGCTCCCGAAGGTGCCTCTGAGCTTGCAGGGGTGATTGCCGGTGCCGGTGCGATATTGGGCCATAACTTCCCGCTGTATTTCGGTTTTAAAGGGGGCAAAGGAGTCCTGACTACTCTGGCGGTCATGCTCATGCTGGCACCGATTCCCGCTGTGATTGCGCTGATTGTATTTATCGTCGTGGTGGCCATCAGCAGATATGTTTCTCTGGGCTCCATTATCGCGGCCTTTGTCCTTCCGTTCCTGATCTTTTTCAGAGGCAATTACATATCCATGCCGGGAGGACTTACCGATACCTTCTGGCTTTCTGTGGGAGTGGCGGTGTTGATCATTGCAAGACATCACGCCAATATCGGCAGACTGATCCGGGGAGAGGAATCCAAGATTTTTGCAAAAAAGGAAAAAGATGATCATTGAAATCAACAGCCGGTATTGTTAAAATATTGAGCGTCGATTTATAATCGCGAATAGCAATGAGATTT
>CBCSVZ010000108.1:0-4697 GCA_965143695.1 uncultured Oscillospiraceae bacterium | reverse complement strand
TACGAGTATGACCTGCTGGGAGCGCTGAAGAGCGATATGGTGGAGAAATTCTATATTGATGCAACAGAGGAATGTCCCGATGTTACAGAGGTGATCGCTCTGGCAAAAGAAATCGGAGGAATCAGTGCATACGCATATTTAGGCGTTGTGGGCAACAGCGTGACCGGTGATAAGAAAGCACAGAAGTTCGAGGATGATTATATTGAGGAGCTGTTTGATGTGCTGGATACCCTGGGATACAATGCCGTTACCTATATGCCTTCCCGAAATACATATGAGCAGCTTACCAGAATACGGGGACTTTGCAATGCCCACGGCCTGTTCCAGATCAGCGGAGAGGATATCAACTCTCCGAGACAGAAGTTTATCTGTGAGGCCCAGAGAAATCCGGAGTTTTCCAACCTGTATGACGCTACCATGGCGTTGATCGGGCATGAGATCGCCGCTACCGAAGACATCACAAAAGCCATGTTCTCCGACAGCACCGGAGCCGCTTATCCGGATTTGGAGGAAAGAATCCAGTATTATAAGGGGCTGGCAAAATAATGAATGCAGATCTGAGCATTTATTCCGATGTATTAGGCAAGAATGTGTCTGTGAGGGTCCTGTACCCTCACAGATGTGCTTCTTATGCCTATGAAGATGAAAATTCCGCAGAGGCGCCTTATCGGGTGCTGTATTTGCTCCACGGACTGGGAGACGATTACACCTTTTGGTCCAAACGAACCTGCATTGAAAGCTATGCGGAGGGCAGAAATCTCGTTGTGGTTATGCCGGACGGAGATGTTTCCTGGTATTGCGATATGTACCGGGGGAGAAAGTATTTTACCTACCTTACTGATGAACTGCCGGGGCAGATCAAAGGGATCTTCCGCAATATCTCTGACCGGAGAGAGGATACCTTCATAGGCGGTGCTTCGATGGGAGGATACGGTGCTGTTCGGGCGGCGATGTCTTTTCCGGAAAAGTACGCAAAGGCTTTTTCTTTTTCCGGTGCCCTTGATATCGAGGCGCTGCTTCCGTGGATCGAGCGGGGCATTCTTGAAAACGCTATGGGACCTGTCGAGCAGGCACTGGCGGGGGCGGAGAATCCCTATGTCCTGGCGGAAAGCCTGCACGCTTCCGGTAAAATTTCTCCTGAATTCTATCTGTGGTGCGGATACAAGGATTTTCTGTATGAGGCCAATGTGAATTTTAAAGAGCATCTGGAGAAGCTGGGGCTTCCTCTGGAATATCACGAGGGAGAAGGGGAGCATACCTGGCCCTGCTGGGAAGGACAGCTTCCGAAGGTACTGAACTGGCTGCTTTCAGAAAGATGACCGGAAACAAAAAAGCACAGCATTTGGCATCCCCCATGCCGTGACTGTGCTCTTTTGCAATATGTTTTTGTTTAAAGAGAGGGGTGTGAACGGCAGCTCGGCGGTCCCCCCACCGCCGCAGGTTCTGTCATGCCTGATGTTGTCCAGATTCCTGTGATAGACAACCGCTGCCGTATTCATTACCCGACGCCATTTATTATACTGTATCGAGATTCTGTTGTACATTAAAATGCCGTTAAGAAAACGCGATCTGCCGTTAGAACTTCGCTAAAACCGTTTAAAAAAGCACAATTCGACGGAAAAACTGTCAAAATTGTGCTTTTTACATAACACCAATGCTGCTTGTGTTACTTAATCCGTTCTGAAATGCTTCTTGCCACCAGCACACCGGAGGCTGCGGCCTGGGAAAGGCCTCTTGTGACGCCGGCGCCGTCGCCGCAGGCGAACATGTTCCGGAAAGGTGTCTCCAGCTGATGGGACAAATCGATCCTGGAACTGTAGAACTTCACCTCGACACCGTATAGCAGTGTATCGTGGTTTGCGGTTCCGGGTGCAATTTTATCCAAGGCGTAGATCATCTCAATAATATTGTCCAGATGCCTCTTGGGAAGCACCAGACTTAAGTCTCCGGGAGTTGCGTCAAGCGTAGGCTTTACAAAGCTCTTGCTCAGCCGGTGTTCGTTGGTCCGTACGCCCTTAATCAGATCGCCGAAGCGCTGTACCAGAACACCGCCTCCTAACATGTTAGAAAGAGAAGCAATGCGCTTACCGTACTGATAAGGCTCATTAAAGGGCTTGGTGAAGCGGTTGCTCACCAGCAGGGCGAAATTGGTATTGTCACTGCGAAGACTCTTGTCACTGTAGCTGTGGCCGTTTACGGTAATGCATCCTTCCACATTTTCGGTAACCACATGGCCGTAGGGGTTCATGCAGAAGGTACGGACCGCATCGCCGTACTGCTTTGTTACATAGACCATTTTTGCTTCGTATACAACATCGGTAATATGTTCGAATACGCTGGCAGGAAGCTCCACGCGCACACCGATGTCCACCTGGTTGTTAATGAGATTGATGCCGAGCTTCTTACACTGACCGGAGAACCATTCAGCTCCGGATCTGCCGGGAGCGGCTACCAGGTATTTGCAGTTGATCTTTTCATTGGTTCCGTCTAATGTAAGTGTATAGGAGTCATCCGGGAAGTGTTCAATGGACTCGACCGTTGTATTGCATTTCAGATCAATGCGTTCCCGGAGATAGTCGGACATAAGCCCTAGAATCTTCAGGTTGCGTTCTGTTCCGAGATGCTTTACCTCTGCGCCGAGGAGATGCAGATCATGCTCCAGAGCTTTTTTCGCCAGAGCCTTTGCCTCAGGGGTGTAGGTGCTGAAGCGTTCCTCCGTAGCACCGAAGCTCATGTTTACACTGTCCACATATTCGATCAGGGACATTACATCTTCAGCGGGGATATAATCGTGAAGCCAGCCGCCGAAAGCAGTGGTAAAATTAAATTTTCCGTCGGAGAAAGCTCCTGCTCCGCCGAAACCGTTCATGATGCTGCAGTTCTTACAGTTGATACAGGAGGTGGTTTTCTTCTGTATAATCGGACACTTTCTTCTGTCAATGGGATTTCCCTGTTCCAGCATCACTATATTAAGTTCCGGATGAAGCTTGCTGAGCTCGTACGCAGCAAATATTCCGGCAGTACCGCCGCCTATAATGGCAACATCGTAATTTGACATATTCATCACCGTTCTTTATAAATTCTGTGGCACAAACCTCTTTCTATTATAACGAATAAAAGAAAATTTAACAACCTCTTGATTTTTACATTATATACAGGTATAATATTGCCCTAATGTTTTTTATACTATATGTTGTTGCGGAGATGCTTTGAAATATGCAGATGTTGAAGGATAAGATACGAACAGAAGGAAGAGTAAAGGACGGCAATGTTCTGAAAGTGGACAGCTTCCTGAACCATCAGATGGATATTAAGTTTTTCAATGAAATCGGCAAAGAATTCAAGCGCCTTTATGCGAATGATGAAATTACCAAAATACTTACAATTGAATCTTCCGGTATCGGAATCGCCTGTATTACGGCGCAGTATTTTGATGTACCTGTTGTTTTTGCCAAGAAATCTCAGACCAGTAACATATCAGGTGAAGTATACACGGAGAAAGTGCATTCCTTCACACACGGACGTCTCTTCGATATTATTGTATCGAAGGATTTTTTAACTCCGGAGGATAAAGTACTGGTGATCGATGACTTTTTGGCAAAGGGAAGCGCATTACAGGGATTGATCAATCTGATCAAATCCGCAGGTGCAACCTTAGTCGGTGCGGGCATTGTGATTGAGAAAGGTTTTCAGGGCGGCGGAAAGCTCATCCGGGATATGGGTGTGCGTGTTGAGTCTCTGGCCATTGTGGATTCGATGAATGAGAAGGACGGAGTTATTTTCCGGGACTGATTGGATTTGAACGGGCAGGGTCCCTTCAAATATATTTGTTTATTCATTAGGAGGTAATGGTAATGAAAAAAGTATTGGCAATGCTTATGGTATTGGCTTTGGCGTTTTCTTTCACTGCCTGCAGCGGCGGAAATGACAAAGACGCTACCAAGGCGCCTGAGACAACTTCAGGAACTTCGGATGTGGATTACTCAAAGGTTAAGGTGGGCGTCATTCATATCGGCGATCCTGCAGACGGATCCGGATATTCCTATCAGCATGATCTGGGCATCCAGGCAATGCAGAAAAATCTGAATCTCAAGGATGATCAGATCGTCAGAAAGCTCAATGTTGCTGATGATGATAAGGCTAAGACAAAAGAAGCTATGGAAGACTGTATCGCAAAGGGCTGCACGATTATCTTTGCAACCAGCTACGGTTATATGGATACTACAGAAGAATTGGCCGCTGAATATCCTGATGTTATATTATCTCACGGCACAGGATATAAGAGCAACGACACAAACTTCAATAATTATTTCGGCAGAATTTATCAGGCAAGATATCTGGCAGGTATTGCAGCAGGTATGAAGACCGCCTCCGGTAAGATCGGTTATGTAGCGGCTTTCGGTACAGATCTGGCGGAAACCTGCAGCGGTATCAACGCATTTGCTCTGGGTGTACAGTCTGTAAATCCGGATGCGCAGGTATATGTAAAGACTCTGAATTCCTGGTATGATCCTTCCAATGAAACAGCATTTGCAAAAGCTTTGATCGAGATGGGCTGCGATGTAATCGCTCAGCACTGTGATACCGCGAACCCGCAGAAGGCTGCTGAAGAGGCAGGAGTATTCGGATGCGGATACAACTCCGATATGACCGCAGAGGCTCCTAAGGCACATTTGACAGCTCCCGTTTGGAACTGG
>CBCSVZ010000107.1:0-4758 GCA_965143695.1 uncultured Oscillospiraceae bacterium | reverse complement strand
TTCTTACGGAAAAGGGCTGTACAGAGGGCCGCTATTTGCTGGACCGGCACCGGATCATCCACAGCTTCTTATGCGCACTGAATCATACGGACAACGAGCTGGAGCAGGCTGAGAAAATTGAACACTTTCTAAACAGACAGACCGTGGAGAATTTAAGGAAACTGACAAAACGGCTGGAGTCAGATTTCACAGAACAGCCCTGAGGAGCCCACTTCTGTGAAGAAGCTGTTTAAGAAAATCATTCATTTCTCCACAGAACTCCCTCATATAGGCTGCTTCTGTGAAAAATTCTCACGGTCTTCGGGGTGCTTTCTTCACAGAACCTCTCTCTGCAAGCTACTTCTGTGAAAAAATCCGGCATTTCTCCTGTTGTCTGTTACACAGAACCCCTCTCCGAAAGCTACTTCTGTGAAAAAAGCCGGCACATTTATTGTGGTCTTCTTCACAGAACTGGCTCCTGGAAGCTACTTCTGTGAAAAATTTCTGCTATGAAAATGCTCCCGACAGATTGTATCACTGATAATCGGAAGACCAAACTCGTATTTTATAGAACCCGCCGGTTTCCGATGTCAGAGAAAAATCGGCATACCCGGAACCGTTGCTGTTCCGTTTTGCAAAGGAAACGGTGGCCGAAGTCCAGGATTCGAAAGCACCGTCCGGAACAATCCAGACGATAGAACCGTCCGGGAAATTCCCCAGACCCTTCACTTTCGAACGCTTCAGATACAATTCCTCGGGATAGGTGGTGGAAAAGACACCGGTTGTCTTATTAAACTGGTAGACGGTAGAGCCGGTGGAGAGCCAGAGAAGATTCCGGTCTCCGTACACAGGCGCAAGATCGTGCCCCGACGAACTGGGCGCCGTATAGACAACCATCAATTCCGTTTTCACTTTATTTCCGTTCTTTTCAACACGGTATTTGGAGAGTTGATTGGTTCCCCATATCCAAAGGCACTCCCCGTCAGGGTCATACAACAGGCCGTGTGCATCTGCATAGGGCAACGCGTGAATCGCCGTTTCAGGATCCGCCCCCTCCGGGTCGAAGAACCGCACTTCAGCACCGGAACTTGCGGCAACAGCAATCAAATAGCTGTCATCCGAAAAGGGAATCAGTTCGATTGAATGTGGGTTGTTTGCAGTGCCGGCCGTCTTCCACAAAACCGTCTTGCCCGGATAGGAAACCATTATGGCGCTGTTTACACCGTATGCGGCAAGCATTACTTCTTCCCCCTTGTATTTCCGTAATTTCAGTCCGGCAATGTTGTATTCCGAACAGGGGAACTGCCAGATCAGCGACTCGGCACCGATGACGCCCTTTCCGATATCATATACCTCGACGGCAGACGCCTTCTGATTGGTGACGCCGAGGAGATAAGGTGAGCGGTTGACGGTTTCACGCTCCGAGGTCATCTCAGAGCCCTCGGGCACCTCTGACGTGCAGGAGGTAAAAAGAGTCAGCAGCGGTAACAGTGTCAGAAAAGCGGCAAATACGCGGGAAACAAATGCGTTTCTTCCTTCCTGTTTCCTGTCCCATATCACGTTCATACAACCTCCCAAAATTTGAATTCGACGGAACGCACCAAAAGTGAAAATCACCCGCGGTCTGTGCCCACTTCATCGAAATACGGATACTCCATCTCAAACCGTCTCATTACAATCTTTGCAGATTATATACTATCAAATGAACCCCTGTCAAATACATATCGAAGCCTGCCCGGTCATACGTCTGTCTTACATATACCGTCGAAATCTGCTATAATACTCCCGTTATGAAAAAAGATAAATTCACAGAAATGACAGAGGGTTCGGTCAGGCTTCAGGTTTGTAAAATGGCCGTACCCACCATAATTACAATGCTGATAACCGCCATATACAACATGGCGGACACTTATTTTGTCGGAAAGCTGGGCACCAGCGCCACAGGGGGCGTGGGTGTCATATTCTCATACATGGCAGTGATACAGGCCATCGGCTTTTTCTTCGGTCACGGTTCCGGCAACTATATCTCCCGGAAGCTGGGGGAAAAGAAGCCCCGGGAGGCCACAGTCATGGCAGCCACCGGCTTCTTCACTTCCATTGTCTTCGGCACCTTGATCGCGGTACTGACATTTATATGGATCGTTCCTATTTGCAGAGTTCTGGGCGCAACAGAAATCATTTTACCCTATGCAAAGGACTACCTTTTTTATATCCTGATGGCCGCCCCTTTTATGAGGGGCGCCCTGGTACTGAATAACCAGCTGCGGTTTCAGGGAAACGCCAACATCGGAATGGTGGGCATGGTATCCGGAGGAATCCTCAATATCGCTTTGGATCCCTTATTCATATTTACCTTTGATATGGGAATCGGCGGCGCAGGCTGCGCCACCATGATCAGTCAGACCGTCAGCTTTATAATCCTGACGATCGGCTGTACCAGGTTTTCTCAGGTGAAGATTTCTATAAAGAACTTCTCCTTCCGCAGGCACTGGTATTTTGAAATTTTCAGAGGCGGAGTACCCTCCCTGTGCAGGCAGGGGTTGGGAAGCATTTCCGGCATCTGTCTCAATAACATGGCCAAGCCCTTTGGCGATCCGGCAATTGCGGCAATTTCCGTCGTAACAAAAATAACCATGTTTATCGTATCGGCACTTATCGGTTTCGGACAGGGCTTCCAGCCCGTATGCGGCTTTAATTACGGTGCCAAAAAATATGACAGAGTCCGGGAGGCCTTTTGGTTTTCTGTGAAAGTCGCCTTTGTATTTCTGGTGATCGCAGGTGCTGCCGTATTTGTATTCGCGCCGGAGGTTATTTTACTGTTTACAAAAAAAGACCCCGAGGTGTTGGAAATCGGGACCTTAGCGCTTCGTTTGCAGTGTATCGTACTGCCGCTGAACAGTTTTATCATATTGGCAAACATGATGCTGCAGACCATGGGGCGGGCCGGGCCTGCTACGGTCGTAGCCATGGCCAGACAGTTTCTCTGTTTTCTGCCGGTACTCTTTATTACAGTACCGCTGCTGGGCCTTCCCGGCATACAGCTCACACAGCCGCTGGCAGATCTGCTGGCCTTCGGAATAGCGGTACCTTTCACGTTCAGAGAACTCAGAAGACTCAAAAAGGAACAGACAGATTAGTCCTCCAATTCATACCGAATGGCAGACATCACCGCAAAACCCGCGGTCTCAGTCCGAAGGATCCTTTTACCCAAAGATACGGAAACAAAGTCCGCAGTCTTGAGAGCAGACAGCTCCGCTTCGGCAATGCCCCCCTCAGGCCCGATCAGAAAGCTGACCGATGAAAGCCGGCTATCCCGAAGAACGGACTTCAGCCGCAGCTCCTGTTCATTTTCATAGGGCACCAGCCGCAGTCCGCCCGGCTCTAAGCGAAGCAGCGCCTCCCGAAGCGTCATCGGGCGAAGCACCTGTGGGACCTTTAAACGGCCGCACTGCTTGGAAGCCTCCATGGCAATACGGTTCCAGCGTTCCGCTTTTTTCTCTTTCTCCTTATCGTCTTTGAAACGCACCACACTGCGCTCCATCATGACCGGTACAATGGTATTGACGCCCAGCTCAATATTCTTCTGAATAATAAGCTCCATTTTATCTCCCTTTGGAATGCCCTGCAACAGGGTAACCGGCACCAGAGGTTCCGTATCCCCGGCTCGCTGTGCCAGCACATGGCCGATGGCATTTCCGTCCAGAAAGGCCTCCAGCTCACAGTTGTATTCCGTGCCGGTACTGTCACAGGCTACAAAGGTATCCCCTCTCGCCATACGGAGTACCTCCCGCATGTGCTTCACATCGGATCCGGTTATGGTAATGAAGCCGTCATGGGAAATCTGATCCGGCTCTACAAAAAATCTGGACATACTATCTGACCTCCAATGCAAACTTCAGTCCGAAGGGCATAAAGGAGTAGGAAGCTCTGTAAGCACTGCAGCCGTCCTCGCTCCAGCAGCCCTCGGCCGTAAAGGTGTCCGGTCCCACTACATAGGGCTCATCAACGGTGTTATGGTGCGGGCCCAGAAGATTCCGGGCAGAATTGCACATAACAACCTTCAATTCATTGGTTCCCGGATGGGCGAAAGCCGTAATGTCACAGGAGCTTTCAAACATCAGCCTCTTTACAAAGCCGCCGTTTACATAGATATCCGCATAGGCATACCTGCCCTCAAAATTCAGTTTCAGCCCCTTATAATCCGCCGGTACTTCAAAAGTACAGCCTCCCTCAAGCGCACCTGCAAAGAAAGGATATCCGCTGCGTACCACATCCGCCATAGCATCCCTGCCCAGGGACCCGGGCGCCGGGCCGATCCTGAAATCTCCGGTATAGACCTCACTGCCGTTTCCTCCCGGTGTAAACGCGTTCTGCTGCGTATAGACGCCGAAGTTTCCGAACACATAGATATTCTCAATTTCCGTATCAAAGCTCAGGCAGTTTCGCATAGATTCCGTAGCGCCTCCGAAAAGCACATCATAGACATGTTCTCTCTGGAAGTAAGAAAAGCGAAGGTTGATCTCATTGACGCCCTCATGCACCAGTTCCGTGATGTCGGCAGTCCGGAAGCTTCTGTCCAGCCACCAGCCGCCGTCAAAGGAAGTCTCCGTCCCGTTTACGTTCACGGCGTCATACCGCATAGGCTCCGCAGCCATATAAATTCTGCAGTCAGGCATCTGTTCAATCCGGAAGCTGTAAGTAAGAGCCATTTTACCCGCATAGCGCCGTTTCAGAGTCAGATCCCTGATCTGCGCAATGGGGCGCGGAGGGATCAAAGCC
>CBCSVZ010000106.1:0-4792 GCA_965143695.1 uncultured Oscillospiraceae bacterium | reverse complement strand
CGGAACCGAAGCTCCGTCAGAATCCGTACTTTTCCCACAGGCGGCTGCCGAAACGCACAGTATGAATACCAACAGGCAAAGCACAAATTTTTTCATTGCTGCCTACCCTCCACAAATTTATTAACAAGCTGAATGGCTCTTTCTCTGTCGAATTCCGGAATTTGATACCGTTCTTCTTTGATGATTTCCTGCTTATACTCCGACAGCATATTCCGCCCCATGGTCTCCAGAACCCGGGACCGTACGGCAGCGCTCTCAGAAAATCCGACCCTGCCCCGATTGAGCAATATATAATACCCATCGCCGTCTACATGCAACATGACAGCTTCCGTTTCCCCTGCAGAGGGCTCACTGTCCCTGATCCACTGCTTCAGTTCCTCAGGTAAGGTGTCATCACTGACACACAGATCCATATAGCCGTTATGGGTAAGAACGTCCGCATCCTCTGACCAGCCTCTGGCAATGATTTCAAAGGGGTACATGTTACTTTTAACCATATCCAATACCTGGTTTGCCTTGGCTGCATTGCCCTCCGAAATATATATTTTACCTGCGGAACAGGCCTGAAACTCCTCGGCGTGTGCCTGATAATAGGAAAGCTGCTCTTCCTCGGAAGGATGATACGAAGCCAGCATACTGCGGCACAGCTTCTCACCCAGCTGGCATCTGCGCAGATATCTCCTGTATTCCGCATAATTCATCCCCGTCAGCCGAATGCAGATTTCGTCATAGCTGTTAATACTTTCATTGCTTGCCAGCTTCAGATTCTCACTGATCCTGTCGTTAATGAATGTCATAAGCTCCCAGTCTTCCGTTTCCGTAATGACCATACCGGCCTTGGCCGCCATCCACTCATTGGAGTAATTGCCCTCAGATAATTCATTTGCCGCCATGGAAAAAAAATAGCAAAACTGCTCATCGTATACATGAAAATAGTCAATGGTAACCGCCACACTTTCTCCAGCTTTCATTAAAGGAACCTCCGCCTTCTCCTGGGGCTCCGATTCAGCGCATCCGGTCAGCAAACTGATACAAAGAAAAAAAACAAAAATCAAAGAGGTTATGATGCGGTACATCTCCGCCGCACCGCTCTTCTTCACATTCTCCTCAACAGACAGCACCTCAAATTTTGTGCTGCCCCCTGCAAATTCCACCTCTACCACATCTCCGGGCTTTACGGCGGTCCCGGCCTTGGCCGTCCGGCCGTTTACACGGACTCTGCCGTTGTCGCAGGCCTCGTTTGCTACGGTCCTCCGCTTGATAACGCGGGATACCTTTAAAAACTTATCCAGTCTCATTGTCAAGTCTCCTTTAACAGAGCCGTCTCACAGTCTACGCCGGCCTCCTCAGCCCTGGCACAGACGGAATACAAAAGACAGCTCACCTGTTTGGGGTCACTGTAATCGATGTCCGGTAAAATATCCTCTCTTACTTTGTCATCTGCCACGCCTGCTTTTCTCAGCTTTCGCGCCCGCTTTGCCGCCCGCATAAGAGCCGGGAAACACTGGGGAATATCTGCGATATCCTCCCACACATCGTGAAAGCCCTTCTCCTTCAGTTTCATCTCTTCCCAGTTATTCAGCGCCTGACCGGCATCCCTGGCTACTGCGTCGCCGAATACATGGGAGTGGCGGAAGAGCATTTTTCTGGCACAGCCGTCCGTTACATCATCATAGGTATATTGCCCGGATTCCTCTCCGATTATACTGTGCATGATCACCTGCAAAAGGACATCCCCCAGCTCCTCTACCAGCTTATCGCGGCTTCCTTTCTCAATGGCATCCACCGCTTCATAGGCCTCTTCGATCATGGGTTTGATCAGGGTTTCGTGGGTCTGCACTCTGTCCCATGGGCAGCCCTCAGGTGAACGGAGCAGACGGATAATTTCATACAGCTCCTCTAAATTATATTTTTCGTTTTCGCCTTTCGTTGTAATCGGAATCATAATTTTTTCGCACCTTTCCCTTGCTTTAACCCGGGTATTATAGCATAATAAGGAGGTGAAATCAATTTTACGGGTGTTTTATGGATCTGATTAAGGGTATGCAGCCTGCGCTGGAGGCTGCAAGGGAGTGCTTAAAAATCAATAGGGATGTGCCTGTAGGCTGTGCAATTTACCGGCAGGAGCAGCTGATTGCCAGTGCCTATAATACCCGTCAGCGGGACGGTATGCTCACAGGCCACGCCGAACTCACAGCCATAACAGAGGCCTGCCGGATTCTGGGCGACTGGCGGCTGACAGACTGCAGTATCTTTGTGACGCTGGAGCCCTGTCCCATGTGTGCCGGGGCCATTGCCGCCGCCCGCTTTGACAGGCTGGTATTCGGGGCGCCCCGCACCGACGGCGCGACGCCCTGTCATATGATTTTACCGGAGGATATTAAAATATATCCCGGCATTTGCAGCCGGGAAGCTTCTGCATTATTAAAAGCCTTTTTCGCCGGAAGGCGTCTACCTTAAACTCAAGTCCGCAATATACCAGTTACCGTTCTGCTTTACAAAATAAAAGGTAAAGGCAGAGGGCAGGGCTTTCTTAAAGTCATGATTGGTCCGGATGTCCTCTACCCACTGGGTATAGGATATATCACAGGAGAAGCAGTTTTCGGAATAGATCTGCAGGTTCTCCGCTACCTCGTCGGTAAAATAGTCCTTTTTGTGATCGGTATAGAAGCCTGTCTGTATGCTCTCCAACCCGTCCCGGATGGGCGAGTCCGGCAGCACATTGTAAAGGAAGGTCTCCTGACCTACCCAGGCTGTCACATACTGGGAATAGAGCTTTGCCTTGGAAAGCGCGATCTCGTAATATGCGTCGGGATCAGCGGCTCCGCCGAACAGAACCGTACACTGGCTGCCGTCTTCATTCCGGCTCACACCGGCATCGCTGCCGTCAGGCTGTTTGGCAGTGACCTGTGGGATCTTCACAAGGTCGGTCACCTGATATTTTACCAGCGTGGGCTTGGTAAAATACCCTTCCGGCACGCCGGACAGTCCTTCGATTTTGATATCCTTCTCCGTTACATACCGGTCACTGTCGCTGATCAGCGCTCCGTCTATGAAAACAGAATAACCTGCGGGCGCCGTTATCGTCACAGAGGCATCCATGCCCGGAAGCTCGGTTACAGACATGATTTGGAAGTCCTCGAAGCCAAAGGACTGCCGATTACCGCTGTGCTCCAATGTGATTTTGGCCAGCTTCTCTCCGCCGTATTTCAAAGTGTATGCAGGGTAGTTGTCTTTATCCTTGGAGAAGGCCTTTTCATAGGTAATGCTCTGTCCCTGAGCCATGCCTTTCAGCTTAGCAGTCAGCTCCGCTTTTGCGTCCTCATTCAGGCTCGCGGCATTGGAATACGCCAGCAGCTTGCTGTAATCGCCTGCCTGTACCTCCTCCACCAGCTGATTCATGACGATGGTAGGTCTGGTATTTTCAAAGGATACCAATGCACGCCAGAGCACGGTCCAGGTGATGATCATGGCCAACACCAGAATCGCCAGTACTACGGTAAAAGTCTTCCAAAATTTTGACGCGTTCTTGAATTTTGCTGCGATACGCATACTTTTATGCCCCCTATCTTGATACCAATATGGATGTGGCCATTTTACGGGGTCCGTAAAGTGAGGCACAGGTGGTTATAATTTCATTTTCATATACCATGTAGGAGGAGGACCCTCCGTCCAGGTTCGCCGCGTTGACGGCGCCGTGTTCCAGCATAACGGAAATCAGGTCGTCATAGGAGGCGCCCAGACTGTTGGCCTGTCTGCCGTTGATGACCAGCAGCAGGATCGCCCCGTCCTTTCTCTGTCCGATTGCGGTTCTGGGATTGAGGCCGCCCTCGGTAATGGCGGAACCGATCACGCAGGGCTCTCCGTCCATAATCAGATAGGGGCCGAAATTCAAGGCCTCAACAATGCCGCTGTCCAGTGCCTGTCCGCCGGTCATTTTTCCCAATACCAATTTATTTTCTTTATTGATACCGATGACCTCATAGGTAGTATCTCTGTTTCCCCAGAGCATTTTACCGCCGGAAATAACGATCCCGTCGCTGTTCTCTCTGCCTGTAGGCACACCGCCGTTCCCCTTTCCCGTATCGTAGAAGCCGCCGCCGTTGACAGCTGCCAGAGAATTGTAATAACTGGCCATATTCAGGGTGGACATGCCTTCTTTGTTTTCTCCGTAGCCTCCGGGAGGGGTTCCGATCTTCACCCGGGAAGGATCCGCCACAATGATCATTTTACCGTTGAAGGTCTTTCCGGACACATCCACGATCTCAAAGGGCTTCTGGTCCGGGGCCGGGGTTGTGATCACCACATCGTCACCGGTGGATACATTATCGCCGGTCTTAATGGCATTGTCGTCC
Source organism: uncultured Oscillospiraceae bacterium (assembly GCA_965143695.1). Lineage (GTDB taxonomy): Bacteria > Bacillota > Clostridia > UBA1212 > SIG427 > CABQMV01. The sequence goes on along the minus strand of CBCSVZ010000106.1, from coordinate 437 downwards.
AGTATTTTATTGACGGTTTCCTCCGGTAAAAACCATGTGGCCAGAAAATCTCCTGCGCTGGACTCGGACACGGTCATTACGAACATATCCCGGAAGGTCACGGAAGGGCCTCTGTTTACGATGAGAAGCACACCGATCAAAAATACCAGCACCACAGCCAAGGCAGTACCCAAACAGGCGAGGGTACGCCTGACGACCAGTCCCGCCGTCATTTTCTTACGCCTTCGGGGTTGCGGACCGGCCTTCTTCGGAGCAGTATTCTTCTGCTTTCCGTGGGCGATCCTCTGTGCCACCAGCGCTGCCAGAGTAAGGTACTCCTCATCCTCTGCTTTCTCTTGCTCCGGGATTTCCGTATCATCTTCAAAAAGCACAGAGCGGCCGGCATTTTTTGCTGTTCTGGAAAAGTTCAGAGCCTTCTCCTCTGCATCGTCCTCTAT
>CBCSVZ010000105.1:0-4793 GCA_965143695.1 uncultured Oscillospiraceae bacterium | reverse complement strand
AAAACTTCTCCGGACACTGAATTTTTCAAAACAACTTTTTTCTTTCCCGCGAAGTAGCTGATAAAGGCCTTTGCTCTTTCCAACAGCTCCGGCGGGCAGGAAAATTCACTGAGCACCGTATCTGTATCCTCAATTGACAAAATACTTTCGGGCAGTATTTTCGGCGTATCATCCTCCCGGAGACTCAGCCTGCCCTTCACGATCACAACGGAGTCCTCCGTCAAAAGCCCCGTATACTGACTGTATCTTTTAGGAAACACCAGTAATTCCATACTTCCGTAAAGATCCTCCAGGGTCACAAAAGCCATCATGGTATTGTTCTTCGTTGCCTTGCGCTTCACAGCTGTAATAATCCCCCCCACAGTTACCTCCATATTATCTCTTACGGAAGATATTTCCTCCGTAAAGGCTTCCTCCGCTCCGTCATCCGCAGAGGAGCTTCGGATGTCCGTGGATATGAGATTCCGTATTTGCGCCAGCTTCTCTTCATAGGGTAATACAGGATGCGAGGAAAGATACATCCCCAGAGTTTCCTTTTCAAACTTCATAAGCATTTCATTGCCGTATTCTTGCATATCCGGATATTCCTCGGGCAGAGATTCCTGCTCACTGCCGGACATCAGATCAAACAGGGAAAGCTGCCCTTCAATTCTGTTTTTCAGCGCACCCGAAGCAGTATCCAGCATATTCTCATAGACAGCCATAAGCTGAGAGCGTTTCAGACCGAAGGAATCAAATGCCCCGGACTTTATGAAGCTTTCTACACAGCGTTTATTAACATCAGAGCCTGCCATACGGCTGCAGAAATCACCGAAGCTGCCAAAGGGTCCTTTCTCCTCAATATTCCTTAAAACGGATTCTGCGGGACCGTAGCCAACATTTTTCAGCGCCGTCAGCGCATACCTGATTTTCCCGTTTACCACGGCAAATTTGGGCTTGCTCTCATTGATATCCGGAGGGAGTATTTCAATTCCCATGAGCTTGCACTCGGATATATAGTGGGCAATTTTATCTGTATTATCCATGAAGCTGTTTAGGGTCGCCGCCATAAACTCCACAGGATAGTAGGTCTTAAGCCAGGCTGTCTCATAACCCACAACAGCATAGCATGCCGCATGGGCCTTGTTAAAGGCATAGCTGGCAAAATCTGTCATCTGATCAAAAATTGCGTTTGCGGTCGCTTCCGGCACACCCTTTTTGGCGCTTCCCGCAACAAAATTTACCCGTTCCTTCTGCATGACCTCATGTTTTTTCTTAGCCATCGCACGCCTTACAAGGTCTGACTGCCCCATTGTATATCCGGCCAGATCCCTTACAATCTGCATGACCTGCTCCTGATAGATCATACAGCCGTAGGTTACATTCAGAATCGGCTCCAGAAGCGGATGGGCGTAGGCAATTCGATCCGGATGCTTTTTATTCTCAATATATCGGGGAATCTGATCCATTGGGCCCGGCCTGTACAGGGCAATTCCCGCAATAATATCCTCGATATTATCCGGCTGAAGCTCTGTCATAAACCGGGTCATTCCGGGACTTTCCAGCTGGAAGATACCGGAGGTATGCCCGTCGCAGATCGTTTTATAAACTTTTTTGTCGTCCAGCGGCATGTTGTCAAAGTATACGGTTACACCGTGGTTTTGGGCAATCATCTCTCTGGCGTTCTGTATGACGGTCAGGGTGCGCAAGCCCAGGAAATCCACCTTCAGAAGGCCCAGCTTCTCAAGAACAGACATGGGGAACTGGGTAACAACCGCGTCCTTGGAAAGCTCCAGAGGCACATAATCGGTTACCGGATCTCTTGTCAGCACCACGCCGGCCGCATGGGTGCCGATGTTTCTGGGCATCCCCTCCAGGGCCTTTCCCGTATCGATCAGATCTCGTATTTTTTCATCGTTTTCATAGCGGAGCTTCAACTCCGGATTGAGCTCCAGGGCTTTATCAATCGTCATTCCCAGTGCAAAGGGAATCATTTTGGCAATCGCATCCACGTCCCCGTAAGGCATGTCCAGCACACGGCCCACATCCCGGATAACACCCCTGGCCGCCATGGTGCCGAAGGTTACGATCTGCGCCACACGGTCAGCTCCGTATTTTCGCTTTACATACTCAATAACCTCTTTTCGCCGCTCGTCCGCAAAGTCGACATCAAAGTCAGGCATACTGATACGCTCCGGGTTCAGAAACCGCTCAAAAGCCAGATTGTACTTCATAGTATCAATATTTGTAATGCCGATACAGTAGGCCACAATACTGCCCGCACCGGAGCCTCTTCCCGGCCCCACCACAATTCCGTTGTCCTTTGCAAACTTGATAAAATCCCACACGATGAGATAATACTCTGCATAGCCCATAGAGGTAATAACGCCGAGCTCGTATTCGATCCTGTCCCGGATCTCTTCGGAAAGCGTACTTCCATAGCGTTTGGCAGCCCCCTCGTAACAGAGTTTTCTGAGGTATTGGGCGCAGGTAAGTCCGTCGGGAATTTCAAAAGCAGGTAAAATAGGCCGACCGAATTTAATTTCTACATTGCAGCGCTCAGCGATCCGGACGGTGTTGTCCAGCGCCTCCGGCGTTTCGGGGAAAAGTGCTTCCATTTCTGCCGGTGAACGCAAATAGACCTCGTCCGTATTAAATTTCATGCGGTCTGTATCCGCGTATTTCTTACCGGTCTGTATACACATGAGGATGTCCTGCATACGGGCATCCTCCCGCTGAATAAAGTGCACGTCATTGGTCGCAACCAGAGGAATTCCCGTCTCTTCGGAAATTCTGACCAGGGCCTGATTCACCTTGATCTGGTCCTCCAGACCGTTGCTCTGGAGCTCAAGAAAATAGTTATCCTTGCCGAAAATCTCCTGAAATTCCAGAGCCAGCCTTTTGGCTTCCTCATAGCTGCCGTTCAGGATTGCCTGGGGCACGTCACCGCCGAGACAGGCAGAGCAGCAGATAATTCCCTCATGGTACTCCTTCAGAAGCTCTCTGTCCACACGGGGCTTGTAATAATAACCCTCTGTAAAGGCTTTCGACACAATTTTTATCAGGTTATGATAGCCTTTGTCTGTTTCTGCCAACAGGATCAGATGTCCGTATCCGGAATCCGCCCCCGCCTCCTTCTGAAAGCGGCTTCTTCTGGCAGTATACACCTCACATCCGATAACAGGCTTGATCCCGTTGTTTTTACATTCCTCGTAAAATTCAACCACACCGTTCATGACGCCGTGATCTGTAATGGCCAGCGCTGTCATTCCCAATTCCTTACATGCCTGTATCAGAGGCTTGATACGGCAGGCCCCGTCTAATAAGCTGTATTCACTGTGTAGATGCAGGTGTACAAAATCTTTCATGACTGTCCTTCAATCATATGAATCATTTCCATCTTCAGCGCATCCATCTTCTTTTGTGCAATTTCCATAGTATCGCCCTTCGCTCCGAAATAGAGCTTGATCTTGGGCTCCGTACCGGAAGGACGGATACACAGCCAGCTGTCCTCCATCTCATAGTAAAGCACATTGGAGACAGGAAGACCGGTTACTTCGGGGCCCTTGGCATAGTCGGTAAAATGTTTCACGGTTCCCGCAGGTAACATATTTTCCTGCTCACGTCTGAAGTGCTCCATCAGGGCTTTCATTTTACCGACGCCGGCCTCACCCTGGAAGGTAAAGGATTTCTGGCTCTCTGCCCAGTATCCGAATTCACGGTATATTTCCTCCAGCGCATCCAATAGCGTCATCCCTCTGGAAGCATAATATGCAGCGGTCTCCGCAACCATCATGCAGGCGGAAACAGCATCTTTGTCTCTTGCGTAGCTGCCCAGCAAATAGCCGAAGCTTTCCTCAAAGGCAAAGAGATACTTTTCATCTCCCTGCTCTTCTCTTAAGGTGATCTGCTCACCGATGAACTTAAATCCGGTAAGCACATCTTTATAGGCAACGCCGTATTTCTTACAAATATCCTTTGTCATTCTGGTGGAAACAATGGTGGAAACCACAAACTCGTTTCCCTGTAAAGAGCCGCTGCGCTTCTTTCCCATCAGGATGTAGTTCAGCAGCAAAATGCCGATTTGATTTCCGGTGAGGAGTACGTATTCTCCCTCTTTATTTCTTACGGCAACACCGGTTCTGTCCGCGTCCGGATCGGAAGCCAGAATAAGATTGGCCTGATGCGCCTCGGCAATTTCAATTGCCAGGGTGTATACGCCTTTATCCTCCGGATTCGGTACCGGCACAGTAGGGAAATTACCGTCATGTATCATCTGCGGTTCTACACACAGCAGCTTTGTAAAGCCCAGATCCTTCAGCAAACCCGGGATAAATTCGGCACCCGCGCCGTGTACAGGGGTGTACACCAGCTTCAGGTCACCGGCAGTTCTGTTCAGAGTCTCTTTATCGGCAATCAGCTTTTTGATTGCGGTAAAATACGCTTCATAAACAGTGTCGCCTACGATCTCAATCATATTCCCGGCCTTCAGGGCTTCAAAATCATAGATGGGAAGCTTGGTATAGTCCTCATACTGTTCCATAATATCCTGAACGATCTTGCTGTCTTCCGGGGAAAGCTGTGCGCCGTCACTGCCATAGGCTTTATAGCCGTTATACTCCTTGGGATTGTGGCTGGCTGTTACCATGACACCCGCAGCCGTGCCCAGATGTCTCACGGAAAAGGAAAGAATGGGAACCGGACACACATCCTTATGCAGGTATACCTTTATGCCGTTGCCCGCATAGACGGAAGCCGCCTCCATGGCAAATTCTCTGGACATATTCCTGCTGTCATAGGCAATGACAACGCCG
>CBCSVZ010000104.1:0-4797 GCA_965143695.1 uncultured Oscillospiraceae bacterium | reverse complement strand
TAAGGGAAAGGAAGTGCCGATATGAAGATTTCCACCAAAGGAAGATACGCTTTGCGGATGATGATCGATTTGGCCGTGCATGGGGCTCAATCCCCGGTGTCGTTAAAGGATACATCCCAAAGACAGGGTATCTCCATGAAATATATGGAACAGATTGCGGCAATACTGACAAAAGCCGGATATGTAACAAGTATTCGGGGAGCCCAGGGCGGATATATGCTGGCGAAGCCCGCGGCCGATTACACAGTGGGAGATATTCTCCGGACCACGGAGCGGAGCCTGGCGCCGGTATCCTGTCTGGAGGAGGGCAGTGTACAGTGCGAACGGTGTGGCAGCTGCCCGACAGTCGGCTTTTGGAAAGGGCTGTATCAGGCGGTAAATGACTATGTAGACAGCGTAAGCCTGCAGGATATGGCCGAAGAACAAAAACAGCTGGGCAGCAGGGAACATGTAATATAAGAAGGGAGTATTTAAGATGGATAAGATATATATGGATAACGGAGCTACAACGAGGATGTCCGACAGAGCGCTGCAGGTCACAGCAGACGCCATGAAAAATATTTACGGCAACCCCTCCAGTATGCACAGTATGGGACATGAAGCCGCAACATCGGTGCGGAGCGCCCGTATGCAGATAGCGGATATTTTACACGGGGACAGAGATGAGGTTTTCTTTTCCTCAGGAGGCTCTGAGGCTGACAACTGGGCCATCAGAGGCGCGGCAGCCCTTGGCAGAGCTTCCGGTAAAATGCATCTGATCACCACACAGATCGAGCATCACGCCGTGCTTCATACCATGAAGGCATTGGAGAAGGAGGGCTTCCGGGTGACCTATCTGCCTGTGGATGCAGAGGGTATGATAAAGCCTGAGCAGGTGGCAGCGGCTATCTGCGAAGATACCGTGCTGGTAAGCGTCATGACGGCCAACAATGAAATCGGAAGCATTTTACCCATAAAGGAAATCGGCGCTTTATGCCGCGCGAAAAAGGTTCTGTTTCACACAGATGCTGTACAGGCGGTGGGACACATTCCGATCGATGTACAGGACATGAATATCGACATGCTGTCCGCATCGGCACATAAATTCTACGGCCCCAAGGGCGTGGGCTTTTTGTACTGCCGCAAGGGAATCAAACTTCCTAACCTGAGTGAGGGCGGTGCCCAGGAGCGGGGCAGAAGGGCCGGAACGGAAAATGTACCGGCGATCTGCGGTATGGCGGCGGCTTTGGAGGAAGCTGCCGCGCTGATGGAGGAAGAGGACCTTCGCCTGCGTAAAATGAGAGACCGTCTTATGGAAGGGATCCTGAAGCTTCCCTATACCAGGATCAACGGCAGCAGAACCCACAGACTGCCCGGCAATGTGAACGCCTGCTTTGAGGGCATCGAAGGGGAGTCCCTGCTGATTTCTCTGGATCTGGCAGGGGTGTGCGCCTCCTCCGGTTCCGCCTGCACTTCGGGCTCTCTGGATCCCAGTCATGTGCTGCTGGCCATAGGACTCCCGCACGAAATCGCCCACGGCTCTCTGCGGCTCAGCCTGGGCCGGTATAACAAGGAAGAAGATGTGGACTATGTGTTGGAACAGCTTCCGATCATTGTAGACAGATTGAGAGATATGTCTCCTGTGTGGGAGAAAATGATGAAAAATACAGTAAAATAAGCTTTGCAAATATCAATAATCATAAAGGAGTGTTTACATGGAATACAGTGAAAAGGTTATGGATCATTTTATGAATCCCAGAAATGTAGGTAAAATGGACGATGCTGACGGTGTCGGAGAGGTAGGAAATGCCAAGTGCGGCGATATTATGAAGGTGTATATCAAAGTAGAGGACGGTATATTGACCGATGTGAAATTCAATACCTTCGGATGTGCGTCTGCCATTGCCACCAGCTCCATGGCGACGGAAATGATCAAAGGAAAGCCGATTGACGAGGCTCTGAAACTCACCAATAAGGCCGTAGCCGAGGCCCTGGACGGACTTCCTCCGGTGAAAATGCATTGCAGTGTACTGGCGGAGGAGGCCATCAAAGCGGCAATCGAGGATTACATGAGCCGCAATAAATAGGTGTTGACATCAAGGCCTTCCGGTGTTATCTTTTAGTAGCTTAATACCTTAATACGGGGAGTGCCTTGATGGATTTTTTATCACTGTTTTTAATAGCGGTAAGCCTGGCCATGGATGCGTTTGCAGTATCCATCACAAACGGAGTGACCGCTGATCATTTTACTAAGCAAAAGGCTGTGCTGGCCGCTGCCTGTTTCGGTGCATTTCAGTTTGTGATGCCGTTGATAGGCTGGCTGCTGGGTACCGGGGCTTACAGCCTGATTTCAAGCTTCGACCACTGGATCGCCTTTGTTCTTCTGGCCTTTATCGGCGGGCGGATGGTTCTCGAGGCTGTCAGGGAAATCCGGCATCCTGAGCAGGAGAAGGGCGGAACGGTCCTTGACGGTAAAATGATTCTTATGCAGGGAATTGCCACCAGTATTGATGCTTTGGCTGTGGGAATCAGCTTTGCGGCACTTGCTATCAGTGTGCGATTTTCTCTTCTTACGGTAAATATATGGTCCTCCTGCCTGCTGATCGGGGCGGTTGCCTTTGTGCTGTCTCTGACAGGGGGCTTACTGGGCCGAAAAATCGGGGGCTTCTTCCAAAACAAAGCCGGGATCATCGGCGGTGTTATTCTAATTCTTATCGGTGTGAAAATACTGCTGGAGCATCTGCTTGGTTGATACGGGGGGCTTTGAAAAATGCTGGAGAAAATAAAAAGTCATGTTACCTATACGAGATTTTTGGGACTTGGATTTCTGGCCATTATTCTGTTAGGAACACTGTTGCTGTGTCTGCCGGTTTCTTCTGCTGAGCGCGTATGGACTCCTTTTGTCAATTCCCTTTTTACCGCAACCTCCGCAACCTGTGTTACGGGTCTGGTGGTATATGATACCTATACCCACTGGTCTCTGTTCGGACAGCTTGTGATCCTCAGTATGATACAGATAGGCGGGCTGGGCTTTATGACTTTGGTGACGGTATTCTCCACGTCCTTCACCAAGCGGCAGATCAGTCTCAAGGAAAGACGGATTCTTATGCAGTCAGCAGGAAACACGGAACTGGCGGGGATCGTCAGACTGATACGCAGAATTGTATGTATTACCTTTGCCTTTGAAGGCGCCGGGGCCTGTGTGCTGGCGGTGACCTTTTGCAGAGACTTCGGAATAAAGCGGGGAATCTATTATGCGGTTTTTCATTCTATATCGGCCTTCTGCAATGCGGGCTTCGATTTAATGGGGATCAATAAACAGTTTTCCTCCCTTACGGGATATGCCGGAAATCCCAGTGTCATCATTACCCTGTCGCTGCTGATTATTATCGGCGGTATCGGCTTTCTGGTCATTAACGATCTGCTTTCGGTAAAATTCTCTTTTAAGAAGCTTCGTTTACACTCCAAGATTTCTATTATAACGACCTTGGTTTTGATTGTGCTTGGTACGGTTCTGCTGTTTGTATTCGAACAGAATTACACGCTGAAAGACATGCCGGTGGGCAAGCAGCTTCTGGTCTCGTTTTTCCAGTCTGTAAGCCCCAGGACCGCAGGCTTTAACGCGGTGGAGATGGCAGAGCTTTCTGACAGCAGCGCACTGCTTACTGTTATTTATATGTTTATCGGCGGCTGTCCCGGTTCTACCGCAGGCGGCGTTAAGACCACGACTTTGTTTGTACTGATCATGTCGGTAGTGGCGACCATCAGGCATTCTAAGGACATCAATGTGTTTAAACGCAGAATGGAGGATGATACGGCACGGCAGGCCTGTGCGGTGGTCTGTGTGTATCTTGCAGCTTTCCTTTTGGGAACTATGGCAGTGTGTGCTTTAGAGCCTGCGGGACTGAAAGAAGTGCTTTTTGAAGTTACTTCAGCAGGAGGAACGGTAGGCCTTTCTATGGGAATCACAGGGACACTTTGTACTGTCTCCAAGCTCATCATAGCGCTTTTGATGTACGGCGGCAGGATCGGTGTGCTTTCTTTTGTAATGTTATTGGCAGAGAGAAAACCGGAGGTTCAGGCGAACCGACCGGTGGAGAAAATATTGATTGGATAAGGTGAGGAAGAAATGAAATCAATTTTAGTAATAGGAATGGGAAAATTCGGACGTCATCTGGCCCTTACGCTTCAGGAGCTTAAGAATGAAGTGATGATCGTAGATAAGGATGAAAAGATTATTGAGGAGCTGGCTCCTGATTTTACCGATGCCCAGATCGGAGATTGCACCAACGAAAACATCCTGAAGTCTTTGGGAATCAATAATTTTGATATTTGTTTTGTGACCGTAGAGGGAAATTTTCAGGCATCTCTGGAAATCACTGCGCTTCTCAGCGATCTGGGCGCCAGACGGGTCATTTCGGAAGCGGCCAGCGACATCCATGCCAAATTTTTGCTGCGGAACGGTGCGGACGAGGTGATCTATCCCGAGAGGGACATGGCCAGGAAAGCCGCCTTTAAATACAGCGCAAATAATATTTTTGACTATCTGGAGATTTCTTCTGAATATGCAATTTTTGAAATGCCTGTGCCTGCTGCCTGGACGGGTCGGAGCATCGGTGAACTGAATGTGCGCGGCAAATATCATATCAACATTCTGGCCATCAAGGCCGATGGGAATTTTATGTCCCTGCCGGGAGCGGACTATGTATTTAAAGAAGCAGACCATATTATGGTTCTGGGCAAGAAAAATGAAGTTATGAAGATGTCCTATAAGGCGTAAAATAGGGTGCTCATACAAGAATCCTCCCAAACGGGGGA
>CBCSVZ010000103.1:0-4823 GCA_965143695.1 uncultured Oscillospiraceae bacterium | reverse complement strand
CGATGGATTTAATGTAGAAGTGCGAAACGGCGAATTACATTTTACCGGGGGCGAACCGATCTTATGTGAGGAATGCGGCAGTCTGAAGGAGGCCTTTCTCCATGCAGCAAAACGCTATTTCCCCGCAGACGGGAAGCTGCCGCCGGAGGAGTTCTTTACTGCGCCCCAGTATAACACCTGGATCGAGCTTACTTATCACCAGACCCAGGAAGCGATCCTCCGATACGCCCATGCGATTATTGATAACCGTATGCCCCCGGGAATTCTAATGATAGACGATAACTGGAGTGAGTATTACGGCGGCTGGAGATTTAACAGGGAAGCTTTTCCGGATCCCAAAGCCATGATAGAGGAACTGCACAGTATGGGTTTTCGTGTCATGCTGTGGATCTGTCCCTTTATTACACCGGACCGGGCAGAATTCAGAGAGCTGCGCGGAAAGGGCTGCCTGGTGCATGAGAGAAACAAGCACGGTGTTATCAAGCCCAAAATGGTAGACTGGTGGAACGGATTTTCCGCGGTGCTGGACTTTTCCAATCCCGAAGCGGAGCGCTGGCTGCGCAATGAGCTGCAGAAGCTTATGGACGAATACGGAGTAGACGGCTTTAAGCTGGACGCGGGAGACGCCATGTTCTATGGAGAGGATGATATCACCTTTGCCCCCATAACACCGAACGGGCAGTGTGAGGCCTGGGGAATGTTCGGACTGAACTTTCCGTACAATGAATATCGGGCCTGTTATAAATGTGCCGGAAAGCCGCTGGTACAGAGACTTTGCGATAAAAATCACCGATGGGTGGGGAACGGTCTGGATACCCTTGTGCCGAATACGCTGATGCAGGGACTGCTGGGCTATGCTTTTACCTGTCCGGATATGGTTGGCGGCGGGGAGATCAACGACTTATATAACGCGGTGACCTTTGATCCGGAGCTGTTTGTAAGAAATGTAGGCGCGGCCTGTCTGCTGCCCATGATACAGTTCTCCGCTGCCCCCTGGAGGGTGCTGGAGCCTGAATATTTACAGTATTGCAGGACCTTACTTGCTTTGCGTAAAAAGCATATTTGTTATATAATGAAGTATATCCGTTTGGCCGCTCAAACGGGTGAACCTGCTGTCAGGTATATGGAATATAATTTCCCGGGTCAGGGCTATGCATATATTACAGATCAGTTTATGATCGGAGACGGTCTGCTGGTGGCACCTGTTTTGAAAAAGGGTGCGGTTTCCAGAGAAGTAGTATTGCCCGAGGGAACATGGAGAAACGATATCAGCGGTGAAGAGATAGAGGGCGGCAGGACGGTTGTTGCAGAGGCCGGGCCGGATCAGGTGCCTGTCTTTGTAAAGTGCTGAGAATCAAGAAGGAAGTGCTGTAGAAATTGAAGGCTGAGATTTTGTCTGTAGGAACAGAATTGCTCATGGGGCAGATTTCCAATACAAATGCCCAATATATATCCAGGCGGTTGCCGGAAGTGGGAATCGGCGTGTTTTATCACAGTGTTGTAGGGGACAATCCCGCAAGACTGAAGGAGAGCCTGCAACTGGCTCTGTCCAGGGCCGATGTTATCATAACAACAGGAGGGCTGGGACCTACACAGGACGATCTTACCAAGGATACCGTTGCCGGAACGCTGGGACTGAAAATGCAGCTCCACCGGAAGAGCTTTGAAGCCATCAAGGCGTATTTTCAGGGGAACGGAAAAGTCATGGTAGAGAGCAATTTCCGTCAGGCTTATTTCCCGGAAGGGTCCATTATCATGGAAAACGATATGGGTACGGCTCCCGGCTGTATTATTCCGGTGGGAGACAGCCAGTTTGTTGTCATGCTCCCGGGCCCGCCGAAAGAGCTGCATCCGATGTTCGACCGCTGTGTTCTGCCTTTTTTTGCACAGAAAGCCGAGATTCCGCTGCTGTCCCGCTTTGTCAGAGTGGTTGGTGTGGGAGAATCCTTGGTAGAGGAGAAAATTATTTCTCTGGTAGAGGGCCAGACCAATCCTACCTTCGCCACCTATGCGAAGGACGGTATCGTTACCATCAGAATTACTGCCGGGGATGACGAAGGACAGGGGAATGCACTGCTGGATAAAGCGGAGGCGCAGATCAGAGACATACTGGGAGACGCTGTATATACTTCCTCTGATGAAGAGCTGGAGGAGGTCGTTATGAAGCTTTTGAAAGAAAAAGGAATGACTATTGCCTGTGCCGAATCCTGCACGGGAGGGCAGCTTGCCCAGATGATCACCTCCCATTCGGGTGCCTCCGATGTTTTTGCTACGGGAGTTGTCACTTACAGCGAAGAATCCAAAATGAAGCTTCTGGGCGTAAGCGCCGATACCCTGCGGAAATATACGGTATATAGCCCGCAGGTTGCGGAGGAAATGGCGGAAGGACTTCAGAGACTTTCCGGGGCGGATGTCTGTGTATCCATAACCGGTATTGCAGGACCGGGCGGGGGGACAGCGGAAACGCCTGTAGGATCTGTATTTATCGGCGTAAAATGCGGCGAGAAGCTGTCGGTAACGGAACACCATTTTACCGGGGGGAACCGGGACAGAGTACGGACCTTAAGTGTCGTCCATGCCCTGAATCTTGTGCGAAAGGAACTTATTTAACGATGGAAGAGGACAACAGCGAATATATCGAAACAGAAGAACAGCCAAAGAAAAATAAGAAGGAGAAGAGCAGACTTCAGAATATCATGTCGTGGATTTTAACCATACTGGCGGCCTTTATCGCGGCCATGCTGATCAATACCTATATCATCAGAACAAGCATGATATACGGACTGTCCATGTATCCGACTTTAAACGAAAGTCAGGTCGTTGTACTGTCCAAGCTGCCCTATCTGTTCGGAGAGCCTGAATTCGGGGAGGTCGTGGTATTCGACTCCCATTGTTTTGAAGAAAATTATGAGCCTTCGGATTTTATCGATCATATTGCGGAGTCTCTGCGGTATAATGTGATCTCCCAGAAGCTTTTCAATGTGCATGACACAGAAGAGCGGTACTGGATCAAGCGTGTGATCGGCGTGCCGGGGGACACCATAGAGTTTGTGGGAAATGCGGTGTACCGGAACGGAGAACTTCTGGAGGAGGACTATATTAACAAGGCAGACGCGCCGAACTACGAGGATCCCAGAAACCAATATGCCGATTCTTCCGTTACGCTGGAGGAAGGCTATATCTTTGTTATGGGAGACAATAGAAATAGCAGCAAGGACAGCCGCATGATGGGCCCTGTGGATATGCGGGCCATTGTGGGAAAAGTACTTACAGGAGTTTAAAATGTATATTATTGCAGCAACGCATAATAAAAACAAATTGAGGGAGTTTGGGCAGATCTTCGGGTGCAGGGTCTATTCTGCGGCAGAATTGGGCGCGGTTACAGATCCTGAAGAGACCGGAACGACCTTTCAGGAGAACGCGGATATTAAGGCCGAGGCCATTTACAGAGAGCTGATGGACAAAAAGTGCATTTTACCTGAGGGAGAATTCTGGATAACCGCCGATGATTCGGGTCTGTGTGTAGATGCTCTGAACGGGGCTCCCGGGGTGTACTCCGCCAGATATGCCGGCACTGACGGGCAAAATTGTACGGACGCGGACAATGTAAACAAGCTTTTGCACAATATGGAGCAGGTGCCCGACGGACAGCGGCAGGCAGCCTTTGTCTGCGCCGTAACCGCTATGAACCGGGAGGGCAGGAAGGTCACCGCCCAGGGATATATGCGGGGCGTCATCATCAGACAGCCTCAAGGCAGCAACGGCTTTGGCTATGACCCCATACTCTATATTGAAGAAGCGGGAAAGACGGTGGCCGAGATGACGGCAGAGGAGAAAAACGCAAGAAGCCACAGGGGACAGGCTTTGCGCAAGCTTACGGAATTAATAGGATAGGCTTATGGTATTGATACAAAAATGCCCTTCCTACGACCGGGAAATCGTACTGGACAGGGTCAGAGAAATTTTTACGGTAAACGGCGGTATGGAGCGCTTTGCGGCTCCGGGCAAGACCGTTGTCATAAAGCCCAATCTGGTGGGCAAAAAGAAACCTGAGGAGGCAGCGACGACCCACCCTTCCCTGGTGTGGGCTGTGGCAAAGCTGTGCCGCGAAGCAGGTGCGGATGTGGTCATTGCGGAGAGCCCCGGAGGCCTCTATGAGAAGAGCTTTCTCAAGGGAATCTACAAGGTTACGGGTATGGAGCAGGCCGCGGAGGACAGCGGTGCGCAGCTCAGATATGATTGCAGCGAGACCCGTGTGGAGAATCCCCGGGCCATGTATCTGAAGAGCCTGGACATCATTACCCCGGTAGCGCAGGCGGATACCGTGATCAGCATATCTAAATTAAAAACCCACGGAATGATGGTGTATACCGGCGCTGTGAAAAATATGTTCGGCTGTATCGCAGGACTTAAGAAAGCGGAGTACCATATGAAGATGTCCGATTATGATGAATTTGCCAACTCTGTTATTGATATCTTTTTATCTGCAAAGGTAACGCTGAATATTATAGACGCTGTCATCGGTATGGAAAGAGACGGACCCACTGCAGGGGATCCGAAGCACATGGGGCTTTTGATATCGGGCAAAGACGCCTTTGAGGCAGATCTGACAGCTTTGGATATTATCGGCGTTGACCCTGCCAGGGTGCCGGTGTTTAAGAATGCGGCGGCCAGAGGTCTTTGTCCCAAAGACAGTACTTCCGTGGAATATGCGGGAGCAATCAGACCGGAGCAGGTGCGCGTGCCTGATTTTAAAGTGAACTACAATGAGCAGTTTGCCAATCTGCACTTTCTCAAGGGCGTATGGGGACGGTGGTTCTCAG
>CBCSVZ010000102.1:0-4859 GCA_965143695.1 uncultured Oscillospiraceae bacterium | reverse complement strand
ACGGTGCTGACGGCGGCTCTAATAAGAGAAAAGGAAAGCGGGGAGAGAATATTGTCGTTAAGGTTCCCAGAGGGACGATCATACGCGACAGCGCTACCGGCCGTATGCTGGCAGACATGACCGAGCCCGGCGTGGAGAAAATAATCGCCGCAGGTGGAAAAGGCGGTCTGGGAAATATGCACTTTGCCACTGCTACAAGACAGGTTCCCAACTTTGCCAGAGCCGGTCAGGAGGGCGTCGAAATGGAGCTTACCCTGGAGCTGAAGCTGCTGGCCGATGTGGGCCTTGTAGGCTTTCCCAATGTGGGCAAATCCACGTTGCTGTCCGTAACCACCGGCGCCCGTCCTGAAATTGCCGACTATCATTTTACCACGATCACACCGAATCTGGGGGTGGTCTTCGGAACCTACGGTCCCAGTTTTGTAATGGCGGATATCCCCGGCCTGATTGAAGGGGCTTCCGAGGGTCTCGGCTTGGGATACCAGTTTCTGCGCCATGTGGAGCGGACAAGGCTGATCATCCATGTGATTGATATTTCGGGCTCTGAGGGCAGAGATCCTTTTGAGGATTTTCTGAAAATCAATCAGGAACTGACGAAGTATAATTTGCGCCTGTCCAAGCGGCCTCAGATCATAGCGCTCAATAAAATCGATATGCCCGGTGCAGAGGAGAAACTGGCAGATTTTAAAGAGCGGTTTGCGGACTGGAAGCAGGATCACGGCACGGAAATACAGGAGAGTGTCGAGAACGGTGCCTGGTGTATTTTTGAAATCTGTGCGCCCATTTCTCACGGTACCAAAGAGCTTATGGCCTATGTGGAGAGGGTTCTGGGTAAAATGCCCCTTCCGGAAATGGATGTGCCCGACGCGGACTTTGCTTTATACGAAGCGCCTTCGGAGGAGGAGCTCTTTGAAGTCAATGTAACCGAGGACGGCGTCTATGAGGTAACGGGCAAATGGATCAAAGGGGTCATTGATTCTACCAACCTGTACGACAATGAATCCTCGCAGTATTTCCAGAGGCTGATCCGAAAAAAAGGCCTTGTGGATGAACTGGAACGGCTCGGCATCAAGGACGGAGATCTGGTCAGAATATACGGGACGGAGTTTGAGTTTTATAAATAAAGAGCGGCCGCAGGATGGTTTTATTTCCGTTTCTTCAGCAGCTTCCGAAACCTGCCCGGTTCCTTTTTCTTTTTGGCGGCTTCTTCAACCGGCATTGCGGTGAAGGCAAGTGTTTCCGGGTCCACACCGCCTGCGTCCCGGTACAGGGCAGACTGCGTGGGCAGCCCTCTTTCCTGAATCTTTTTGTTGATTATGTTTTTGATTACATAGTAGATCACCGCAAACAGCGGTACTCCGATCACCATTCCCGTAAAACCAAAGATACCGCCGAATAACAGCAGGGCAAAGGTTACCCAGAATTCGGAGATTCCGGTAGTGGTTCCCAGAATCTTGGGTCCGATAATGTTTCCGTCGATCTGCTGCAATACGATAATAAAAATCACAAACCACAGACATTTCATGGGATCAATCAACAAGATGAAAAAGGCGCAGGGAATGGCGCCGATAAAGGGCCCGAAGAAGGGAATAATATTTGTAACGCCGATAATGACACTGATCAGCAGTGTATAGGGCATTTTAAAGATGGAAAGACAAATAAATGTGATAATGCCCACAATCAGGGAATCCAGAATTTTACCGGAAAGAAAGCCCCCGAAAATCTTATCGCCGTGGCGGGCGGTATCAATGATCGCATTGGCACGTGCCGGTTTAAACAGGGTATACGTAAGCTTTTTCGCCTGACCGACAAAAACATCCTTTTCAATCAGTGCGTATACGGCTACTACAATTCCGATCAGCATATTGATAATGAAGGATACAAGACTGATGACGCTGGAGGTGAGATAGGCGACGGTGCTGTTAATGGTACTCATAAGATCGGTGGTCATCCACTTGTTCAGGGCCTCCAGCCCCTTATCGAGGTAGTCCTTCAGTACATTGGCCCAGTTGGCGTCTGAATTCAGTGTTTCGTTGTACCAGTTCATTACCGATTTGATTTGCGCCGGCATGGCTTCAACCAGCTTGGCAATGCTGTCCAGCATTTGCGGAATAATGAGCCAGAGCAGAACACTTACAACCACAATGGCAAAGATGATCGCAACTGTAATTGAAAAGCCCTTGGCCGCCTTGGCCGCACGCTCCTGACTCTTCAGATGCTTCCCGAGAAATGCGGTGAGAGGCTTTCTGATCCGCTCCACCAGGGGATTCAGCAGGTAGGCGATTGCGACTCCGTACAGCACGGGTGCAATAGAGGATGTTACGGCGGATACTGTATCCCGCACATCGGAGAGCTTATATAAAAGAAAGAAAAACAGAATCGCTGTTAAAATAATTATGAGAGAAACCGCGACCCGCTTCCTGCTTCTGTCGTTGAATAATTTTTTCTTTTCAGAACTGTTGTCCGTCTGCTCCATATTTCTATTTTCCTCCCTATCAATATATAACCCTGATACAAAGAAATTATAACACCGCATGGGATTCCTTCGCAAGCAGATTGAATTTTTCTCTCTTGAATGCTGCAGAAGCCGAAAAGGGAAGGCGTTCCTCCGCCATGGTCAACAAGCATGAGAAATCAGGAATCCTGTTGACCACACGGTCAACATTCCTTTCAAAAAGAGGTGCCTTGTTGACCGATTATCCGGAAAAAATTTTTCTTTTACGGATATGTCTTATGATTTATTCCAATATTTGGATATTTTTTACATGTTTTCCCATATTCCGGTTTGAAAATGATGCAATGGAAGATTGTTTGGCCAACAATCCTTTAAAAAATGGGCACCGCGTTGACCACACGGTCAACATCTCCTTCAAAACAGCCAATCTGTTGACCGCGGTGCTATCCCGAGGCATCTTTTTCAGAATCCATCCGTATATGCTTTCCGTTTGAATTTTTCTCTTGCAATAAATGCCGTACCTATGTATAATTATCAGGTAAATTTATGACATTGAAAGGAGTTTTTTCCATGAACTATTCACGCGAAGTTGAGAATATGTGCGTAGTTACCAAGGGCCCTCATCACGGTCCTGCCCCGATCCCCGAAGAGGGCCGCTGGGTACAGGCAAAAGAGATAAAAGACATTTCTGCATATACGCACGGCGTAGGCTGGTGTGCACCGCAGCAGGGTGCCTGCAAGCTTTCACTGAATGTTAAGAACGGTATTATTGAAGAGGCACTCGTTGAGACGATCGGATGCTCCGGTATGACACATTCCGCTGCTATGGCTGCTGAGATCCTTCCCGGCAAGACGCTGCTGGAGGCGCTCAATACAGACCTTGTGTGCGATGCTATTAATACTGCAATGCGCGAGTTATTCCTTCAGATTGTATATGGCCGCAGCCAGTCTGCTTTCTCAGAAGACGGACTTGTTATCGGCGCAGGCATGGAAGATCTGGGTAAAGGTGCCCGTTCTATGGTCGGTACGATGTACGGCACAAAGGAGAAGGGTGTAAGATACCTGGAGATGACAGAGGGCTATTGTACCAAAATGGCGCTCGATGAGAACGATGAAGTTATCGGCTACGAGTTTGTATCCCTGGGTAAAATGACAGACTTTATCAAGAAGGGCGACGACCCGACGACAGCTTACAACAAGTCTATCGGCCACTACGGCAGATTTAATCCCGAAGACGGTGCGGTCAAGTATATTGATCCCCGTAAGGAATAATAAGGAGGTACAAGGAAATGGCACAGTTTGAAGGTTATGAAAGACGCGAAGCAAAGATCCTTGAAGTACTGAAAGAGTACGGTATCTCTTCTATTGATGAGTGCAAGGCGATCTGTGATGCAAAGGGCATTGATCCGTATACGATTGTACAGGAAACACAGCCTATCTGCTTTGAAAACGCAAAGTGGGCATATACGGTGGGATGCGCAATTGCCATTAAGAAGGGTTGCACAAAGGCTGCAGATGCAGCAGCAGCCATCGGTATCGGCCTCCAGAGCTTCTGTATTCCCGGTTCCGTTGCCGAGAACAGAAAGGTTGGTTTGGGACATGGAAACTTAGGCGCAATGCTTTTATCTGATGAGACCGAGTGCTTCTGCTTCCTGGCAGGACATGAGTCTTTTGCAGCTGCAGAGGGAGCTATTAAGATCGCTCTCAATGCCAACAAAGTAAGAAATCAGCCCCTGCGTGTAATTTTGAACGGTCTGGGCAAGGATGCCGCTTATATCATCTCCAGAATCAACGGATTTACATATGTTGAGACAGAGTTCGATCCCTATGCTGAGGAAGTAAAGGTTGTCAGCGAGAAGCCTTTCTCCAAGGGACCCAGAGCCAATGTTAAATGCTACGGCGCGGACAATGTTCCCGAGGGCGTGGCCATCATGAAGCTTGAAAATGTGGGCGTTTCTATCACAGGTAACTCCACAAACCCCACCCGTTTCCAGCACCCGGTTGCAGGTACTTACAAGAAGTGGTGCAATGAGAACGGTGTGAAATACTTCTCCGGTGCTTCCGGCGGCGGTACAGGCAGAACGCTCCACCCTGACAACATGGCAGCAGGCCCTTCCAGCTACGGTATGACAGATACCATGGGCAGAATGCACTCTGACGCACAGTTTGCCGGTTCTTCTTCCGTTCCTGCTCACGTTGAGATGATGGGCTTGATCGGTATGGGCAACAACCCCATGGTCGGCGCTACGGGTGCCTGTGCAGTTGCAGTGGAAGAGGCAAGTAAGTAAGCGGTTTCTTCTATTAGAATAATAATCGAGAAAGAGTCAGACACATTCTTTAAGGTTTCCCTTATGATGTGTCTGATTTTTTTTGTACTATTCTTATATATCTATATCCTCTTTTA
>CBCSVZ010000101.1:0-4917 GCA_965143695.1 uncultured Oscillospiraceae bacterium | reverse complement strand
AACAAAAAAAGCAGCAAACAGATACAATGCCTACATGCCATTTTACCCTCTGGTGACGGTCTTGATCCACTTGTCGCCCCGGCGCCGCACTGCGCAGATCAGCACGTTCGCAGGCTCGTCCAGCTTCATACAGGCCGGCATCAGCGGACACAGCACAATGCAATGGATTGGCTTCATCAGAAAGGATACGAAGATGAAGACTCCCCACAAGGACCCAGAATAAGCAAGGGGCTGACTCAAAGAGTCAGCCCCTTTTGTACCGTTACAATCAGTACACAATAACCGGAACCGTAAAGCTGTGTCCGCCACAGGTAGCGGTAACCGTAGTTGTTCCTGCGGACTTCCATGTAATAAGGCCGCTGGAATCAATGGTTGCAATGGATGTGTCTGCAATCGAGTAGGTTACTAAATACTTGGAATTGGAAGAAGGATACAGGGTGTTCTCCGCTCTGTTGTAGAGTTCACAGTGGTTGCCGTCTTCAAATACCGCCTGACCTCTTACCTGCTTTAACTCGTTGACACTCTTCTGAATGTAATAAGCAGGTACCGGTGCGGTAAAGGAAACAACCTTCGGCGTTGTCATATTTACAGCTCTTCCTGCCGGGGTGATTTCAATGGATATGATCGTTGAGAAGCCATTCCAGGTTGCTGTCACATAAGTCTTGCCGGCCTTCTTGGGGGTTACCGTAAATCCGCTGATGCTGATTACAGAGGTATCATAGTTGCTGAAGGTAACACCGGAAGTAACCTGCGAACGGGCGTAGGCGACCGTAGTCTTATAGATATTCAGCTTAAACGTTCCGCCGTCTAGGGCTTTTCTGTAATAACGGGGCAGTCTGGTGGTGCCTCCGTTGTTTGTAACAGAATAACCGGAGTTGGTCGTAATGCCGATAACGGTGGATGGGGCAGATACCATGGAAAGTGCCATCTTATAATTGGATTTGTTGTTATCCGCAGTATTCTTCTTATCGGTTACGCCGATCGAGATTCTCTGTATTCTGGTGTTCCAGCGTCCCCATTTATAGTTGGCGTCCGTTGTGGGCCCTGTATAGGCATAGCCGATTACAAGATCGTCATCAATACTGATATGTCCGCTCAGATCCTTGGAGATACCTACATTATGGCAGCCTACCATTACATTGGTATTGATTTCGTTTACCTTGTTGAATTTCAATCCGTCATTGGACTGATAGATAATCAGAGAACTGTTATCTTCTCTGGTTCGGATCGTTCCTACGGCGATCCATTTGTCATACTCTTCGATGTATGCCACGTCCAGAGAGTCCTGTGCATAAGTGGTGGAGTAAGAGAGGGCAGTGCCCTGGAACTTGAATGTAGCAGGCCAGTTGGGATCCAACGCGTCAGCGGTACCCACTCTCATCTGGTTAAACTGTGTACCGTTGGTCTTACCGCATCTCCAGGTAAAATAGACATACAGGGTATCGTCTACTACTGTGAAGCTCGGTTCGCCGCAGCCCCATTGCATGTACTGTCCGTCAAAGGCAACCAAAGGCGCCGGAGCGCCGCCCCAGCCGGAGCCGTTCCACTTTTCATAAGGTCCGTTGGGATTCTTGGAACGGGCAACATAAACGCTGTTGCAAAGACCGCCGCTGGTAGCATCGGTGGTTGAGGTGTAGCCCATATAGTAGTATCCGCCGAAGTATATAACGCCCGGATCGCATACGGAGAATTCATCCAGTGAGTTTCCGGTAGGCTGTAATACAGTGGTTTCTGCTGACCAGGAGGCTTTGCTGGAGGCGTTGGCAGAGTGCTGATATGTTATCCAGTCTGCTTCGCCGTAGCCGCCGATGGAGGCAAACCATATATCGTAGCTTCCGTCATCATTCATTAAAATGGTGGGACCGTATCTGTAGCAGTAGCTATAACCGCTGAAGGCCTGATAGATATCATAGCCCAGTTCGTCAACGGTTAAATCAAGATACTTATTGGTATAGTTAACGGGCTCCGGATAGAGATCATAGTTGCCGGAAAAATATGTCTTGATCCTGATATAGTCTGTTGAAGTAAGGGATGCGTCACCTGTGACATCGGCGGCTTTCAGATAAACTCCCTGTAACATATTTGCATCCTGAAACTGCTTTTTCAGAAGCAAATAGTCTGTTGTAGTAATCGCTCCGTCGCCGGTAACATCTCCGGCGATTACAACCTCCAATGTATCCAGTACTGTGCTTCCGCTTGTAAGCTTGACCTTTACTCCTGTTGCCAGAATACTGCCGTAGCCCAGCGTTTCTCCACGGTTGTTTTCATAGACAACCCCTGTCTTGTTTACTAATTCGGAAGACAGTTCCGCAACGGTAGCCTCAAGAGGAATACCGGTGATATAACTGCCCTCCTGCTCATAGTGACTGCGGTCGGAAACCTTAAGTGTTGTACGGGTCGCTGCCGAAGCCACCATTGGAATGGCTGTAATGATTATCGCTGACAGGACAGTAACAGCAAAAATCAAAGCCTTGCTTTTTCTTTTCATCTTTTATACTCCTTTCTCTTTTAGTCCACTACATGAACGGTGATATCATAGCTGAGATCACCGCAGGATACTGTTACGGTAGCATCTCCCACCTTTTTGGGCTTTAGGATACAGTCGCTTCCGACGGTAACGATCGTTTTGTCGGAAGTCGTGCATTTTACCTGGAATCTGCTGGGAGGATACGCGGTATTGCCCGCGTTGTTATATAACTCACAAAAATCCTTGTTCTCGAAAGTAGCAAGGCTTCTGATCTGTTTTGCATCTTTCCCGGACAGGGATACGGTGTACTCTTTCACGGTGGGCTCAAAGGAAGCGAGCTTCTGCTGTCCGCTGGAGAGCTTTGCTCCTTCCGGTAAAATGACAACGGAGATTTGCTGTGTCAGCCCCTTATACTCCGCAGTGACAGTTGTTTCGCCCGCTTTTAGGGCTGTGAATTCAAAACCGTCAATGCTGATGATGCTTTCATCATAGTCGCTGAATGTGACCTCGGAGGGATCGGCAACCTTCTCCTGTGCATAAGTATTGTCGAAGGTGTAGAACTTTACGGTAAAGGTCTTGCCTACATTCTTTTTATACTCATGGGGATTCGAGGAAAGTGCGATGAGATACGGCTCCTCCGGCGGATCGTAGAGTGTCATTTTCTCCTTTACGTTTTCCTCGGATTCTCCGCTCTTATCGATTTCATCTGTTATTGTTATTTCAATTTCGTTGAAACGGGTGGCCCAGAAGCCCCAGGCATCATTGTCGGCACCGGCATAGCCATAGCCGATAATTACCTTGTCACCTTCTTTAATGTGACCGTTTCCGTCCTTGGAGATACCGCAGTTGTGGCAGCCTGCCAGAATGTTTTCATTGATCTCAGATACTCTGGTAAAGCTCAGCCCGTCGTTGGATTCATAGTAAATGATACAGCTTTGTTCCCCGAATCTTCTGTTGGTACCTACGGCAATAAACTTTTTATACTGCTCCACATAGGCGACATCAATAGAATCATGGTTTTCATATACATATCCGTCTTCTCTTTTTCCCGCTGAGTAGTCCAGTGCAAGTCCCTGATATTCCATGGTTGCAGGCCAGTTTTCGGAGGTGGCGTCAGCTGTATATACATAACAGCGTGAACTGCGCTGGTTGTTCAAATCAGAACAGTCCATGGAATGATATATGTACAGGGTATCATCTACGATCACCATGCTCGGTTCGCCGCAGCCCCAGTCTGTTCCCTTTCCCTGATAATACACCATCGGCCAGGGATCGCCGCCCCATCCGGAACCGTTCCATTTTTCCCAGGGACCGTCCGGGTTTTTCGAACGGGCTACGAAAGCACTGTTGCACAGCCCTCCGCCGGTACCGTCTATTGTTGAGGTGTATCCTATATAATAATAGCCGCCGAAGTGGATGACATCCGGATCACATACGGAGAGCTCATCCAGAGAACCGGCTGTAGGGAACAGGGCAATCGTTTCGTCGCTCCAGGTCTTTCCGCCGTCATCCGAATGCTTGTATGCAAACCAATCCAGCTCGCTCAGCTTTCCGGGAGAGGCAAACCATGCGTCGATACTCCCGTCATCATTCATTAAAATGGCAGGACCGTAATGATATCCCCAGTTGGACCCTTTGATCGGTGCGTAGATATCATATCCGGCATCCTTTGCTTTCACCTTCAGATGTTTGTCTGTATAATCGATTTCAGGAGTGGGGGTAGGACCCTCCGTAGCCGAAGGCGCTTCTGAAGAGGACGGATTGTCGGCATTGCCGTTACATCCGCCGATACAGATCAGTACGGCTGATATAAGTAGTAGAATTCCCAATATACAAAATTTCTTCTTACTTTTCATATATAATCCTCCAACATATAATAATATTATTATACCTTAAAAAGGGTACCTTGACAACTGTCAATTTTCAATATATAATCTGCCCTGTAAGTACACATTTTAAAAGCGTTGATGGAGAAAAGTAAGATTGGACAGTGTTTCATCAGAGAGGGGTGTCATGGCTGGAAGCACCTGAAACAGATTCGATCCGAAGTTCCCTCCGGAGCTGCAATTCTGAACGCCGGGAAGGGTAAAGTAGGAATTGACGGGTCAGACCGTTATATCTGTGAGTGTTTACTTGAACGCAGAGTAGGAATAAGGGTGGTACCGCGGAACACATTGTACGTGATTCGTCCCTGTACGGCAGAATGCCGTGCAGGGATTTTTTATATTCTGTAACAGAATACAGCCGGTTTCCTGCGGCTTTGTATTAGAAATTTAAGAGAAGGAGACGATTCAGATGAAAGAGCAGTTAAAGAAAATAAGTGCTGATTTTACCGAGAAACTGAACCGGGTAAGAGACCTTACGGAAATTGAAAATTTGCGGGTTTCGTTTCTGGGGAAGAAGGGCGCACTTACTTCCGTGCTGAGAGGCATGGGACAGGTCAGCCCGGA
>CBCSVZ010000100.1:0-4919 GCA_965143695.1 uncultured Oscillospiraceae bacterium | reverse complement strand
AAAAATTTCTTAAACATCGTTAAAATCCCTTTCTTCTGATTACTAGTCTATATTAGGGATTATAAATATGCCGACGCAGGTTTGTCAATGGAAAATTCATATAAACTTCAATTTTAGTTTTTATTAAAATTTTCTCGCATTACTGTTTTGATGTTTTTACACAGGAAACCAAAATAGCCCTGGCATTACTGAATTCATAATTGCAGGTAGCCAGCACAATCAGTCTGTCTCCGGGCGTATATTCCGGATCAATATAAACACGCGCGTTGTTTTTCAGATAGTTCACCAACAATTCTGCGTTCTCCAAAGAATTAAAAGCCTCCGGAGAATCGTAAGGCACGATCGCATAGGCAAAGATCTTAGACTGGATATACCTGTCCGCCAGTAATATATTGAGATGCCGGTGGGCATTCAGATAGTCTGAATTCTCAAAAGCATCCAGATAAGTAAACTTAGCAGACTTTTTCATGTGATGTCCGTACAGTACACTCACCTGAGAAGTAAAATCGCCATTGCACCGATAGTCCAGAAAAACAGTTCCGGAAATAGAATACTCCCTGTTGATATCCTTATATAAATAGTAGTCATTATCCTTACTCTGGGCAAAGGCAAAATCAATATTCGTCTCATATACATTCAGCCATCCTATAAAATCCGGATTGATCTGCTGCATTTTCAGAATAGGGTCAAAAAGCGCACTGTTATCCACATCCGCCTCTGTCACCGGAGGGCTTTCCTCCTCTGTGTCCGGATTCGGAGACGGAATCGCAGGCCGGTACTCCAGCATCGACTCGTCTGTCTTGTCGGCCTTATAGATTTTAAGGCCGTAATCAATCAGACGGTAGCCGGAGTAGCAGGCCACAAGAGCAAATATCACAATCAGTACAATACGCAATTTTTTCATTTTACCGATAATACCTTAAAGCTTCGCAAGTGCCGCGTACTGCTCCCGGAGTACCGGATACAGCGCGCAGTATCTTTCATAAAAGTGCATATAAGTTTCATGGTTCGCAGCAGAAGGTTCCACCGAAGTACCCTTTCTGATAACAGCGTCACAGGCCTCCTCCACGGAAGGGTATATTCCCGCGCCTACCATAGCCAATATGGCTGCTCCCAGCGCCGGACCCTCCTTGGACGCAATGGTTGAAATCGGGCAGTTATAGATATCGGAAAGCATCTGCCGCCACAGGGGACTGGTTCCCCCGCCTCCGCAGGCAATCATAGAGTTGGCAGTAATTCCCATTTCTTCAAACACACTAAGACAATCCATCAGAGAGAAGCTTACGCCCTCCATGACTGAACGGATCAGTTGCGGCCGTCCGTGCACGGCAGAAAGGCCGAAAAAGACACCTCTGGCATCCGGATCCAGATGCGGTGTACGTTCCCCCATCAGATAAGGCAAATACAGAAGTCTGTCGGAACCGATAGGTACCGTTGCAGCTTCCCTGTCCATAATGCAATAAGGATCCGCATTTTCCGCAGCAGCCTGCTGCACTTCCGGCGTACAGAAGTGATCCCGCAGCCATTTTAAGGAAAGACCGGCACCCTGGGTAACACCCATAACATGCCAGGCACCCGGCACTGCGCAACAGAAAGTATGCACTCTCCCCCGAGGGTCGATGCGAATAGAATCCGTGTGAGCAAATACCACACCGGAGGAACCAATAGTGGTAAAAGCGCTTCCCTCTCTTACGACGCCGGTCCCCACCGCCGCCGCCGCATTGTCCCCTGCACCTCCTACGACCGGAGTTCCTGCTGCCAAACCTGTAAGGGCTGCCGCCGCTTCGCTTACAACACCCGTAACCTCCGGAGATTCATAGACGCTGCCCAGGAAATCCGGATCGATCTCCAGCTTCTCCAAAACCTCCTGTGACCAGCATCTGCCCGGCACATCCAACAGCTGCATGCCGCCGGCATCCGAAACCTCAGGGGCATATTCGCCGGTAAGCATAAATCGGATATAATCCTTCGGCAGCAGGATGTGCGCGCATTTTGCATAGATTTCAGGCTCATGATTCCTCACCCATAAAATCTTAGAAGCGGTAAAGCCTGTCAAAGCGGGATTTGCGGTAATCTCGATCAACCTCTTCCGGCCGATTCTGTCTTCAATCTCTTTGCATTCTTCGCCGGTACGCTGGTCGCACCATATGATTGCCGGGCGTAGGACCCTGCTATCCTTATCCAGCATCACGAGTCCGTGCATCTGGCCGGAAAGACCGATTCCCTTTATATCCGCAGGTAAAATTCCGCTTTTGTCAAGAACAGATTTTACTGTACTTACGACAGCCTCCCACCAATCCTCCGGACGCTGCTCCGCCCACCCGTTCCGGGGCTGATACAGGGGGTACTCTGCTGTACAGGAGGCAATCACCGCGCCTTTCTCATCAAAGAGTACTGTTTTTGTTCCGGAAGTACCAATATCAATACCAAGCACATAAGCCATTTTCACACCTCTTATTATTTTCCGAACATAACGGAGTTAACAACAGCCTCAAGATATTCCTGTCTGCCGCTGATGTTTGTCGTAACCTCACCCATATCCAGCGCATACTGCTCCAACTCTGACATGGTAGCTGTACCGGAAACGATCTTCGCGCCGATACCGCTCTCATAGCTCGCATAACGCTCCTTTACAAACCGATCGATCCGACCGTCCTTGACAAGCTTATCCGCAACGCGAAGCCCCAGAGCAAAAGCATCCATTCCCGCAATATATGCAAGGAAGGTGTCCTCCTTCGTGTAGGATCCTCTTCTGGTCTTGGCATCGAAGTTCAGGCCTCCGGTGGTGAATCCGCCTGCCCGCAGCACCTCGTACATGCACATGGAAGTCTCATATACATTGGTAGGAAATTGATCCGTATCCCAGCCCAGCTGCAGATCGCCCTGATTGGCGTCAATCGATCCGAAGACACCGTTATCCGCCGCCACACGCAGCTCATGCTGGAAGGTATGGGCCGCCAAAGTCGCATGGTTTGCTTCTATATTCATCTTAAAATCTTTATCCAAACCGTATTTTCTCAGAAAAGCAAGCACGGTCGCCGTATCAAAATCATACTGGTGCTTTGTGGGTTCCTTGGGCTTAGGCTCTATGTAGAAATTTCCCTTGAAGCCTATGGAACGGGCATAGTCCACGGTCATCCGCATCAACCGGGCCATATTATCCTGCTCCAAAGCCATATTGGTATTCAAAAGGGTCTCATAGCCTTCCCTTCCGCCCCAGAAAACATAGCCTTCGCCGCCTAAAGCCACGGTGATCTCCACCGCCTTTTTAATCTGGGCAGCTGCAAAAGCAAACACATCCGCATTGGGAGCAGTGCCTGCACCGTGCATATATCGGGGATTGTTGAAACAGTTGGCCGTTCCCCAAAGGACCTTCTTACCGCTCGCTTTCATCAGCTCTGCCAGAATATTCTGTATCTTATCCAGTCTTGCATTGGTCTCCCTGAGCGTATCCGCCTCAGGTGCAATATCCCTGTCATGAAAACAGAAGTAGTCCAGTCCCAGCTTATCCATCAGTTCAAAGGCCGCATAAGCCTTATGCTCAGCAAGTGCCATGGGATCCGTCTGCCCATAGCTCTTATCCGCAGTTCCAACGCCAAACATATCCGCCCCCTCTGCACACATGGTATGCCAGTAGGACATGGCAAAGCGCAGCTGGTCTTTCATCGGTTTCCCGGCAATTTCTTCCTCCGGGTTATAAAATTTAAAGGCCATAGGATTGTCAGACTCCGACCCCTCATATCGAATTTTAGGAATATTGGTAAAATACTCGTTCATTGTTAAGCCTCCCGAAAAAATTTACTTGAATTATTATGACTATTATAACACAATTCTCTGGACGAAGTACAGAGGGCAGCGATAGCTGCAGAGCCGGCAGGCTCAAATTGTGGCTACAACGTTCCCGAAACTCGTTTCGGGGTTGTTATAACACAATTCTCTGTAGTGTTACAACGTTCTCGCAGGCTACTGCGAGGTTGTTATAACGCCACAGGGCGAAGTACAGAGGACAACGCCAGTTGTCTGAGCCGGCAAAAGAATCGATTACACAAAAGTCATACAGCAGGACAGGTTCTGTGAAATAGAGTCAAGGTTTGATTCTCATTTTTTCACAGATCTCATCTGTAAGAGCGGTTTCTGTGAAGTAAAATTCAGCTAGCAGCACCATTTGTTACACAGAACTGGCTCTCAGCGGCATATTCTGTGTAGCAAATTTGCCATTTTCATCATGCTTTTTACACAGAACTTGTCTACAGCACCTGTTTCTGTGAAGTAAACTACGGATAACGGCAAAATCCATTTCACAGAACTTATCCATACTGACCGCTTCTGTGAAACAAAATATATCACAGGGAAATAATTTCCCATTTTACCATTTATGCCAGAAGATATGATATGATGAACAGAAAAAAGAAGAGGATGATTTATATGGATTGCACCTCCTGCACAAAATACGCAGGCAGCTTGATTGATCATCGCGGACTTTGTCGACTCTTCGGACCATTAAACGAGCTTGAATGCTGCAAAAATTATACAGAACAAATAAGCGATAAAATAATTTTAAATGGAAAATTTTGTTATAAGTGTATTCATTTTACACCGGAGCAGGGCCCGGAAAAAGCCGCTGTTCAAAAGCACTTTAAAGTAAAGGGGTTCTGTACCCGATATCAGCTGGGGATTTTCGACGGATGCACCAGGAAAACCTGTTCGAAATATGAACAAACCTATTAAAAGCACATTACATATTTTTCTATATTTTCCATAATCTGTAAAAAATTACCGTCCCGGGATATTTACAAAAAGTTAAGTTATCCACATATCCACAGACTTATCCACAGGACAACCTCGCGATATGTGGGGCTTTTTTGCGTTTATACACATTTACATTGCAATATTTATGCACAGCTAATCCACAGGTGTAT
>CBCSVZ010000099.1:0-4919 GCA_965143695.1 uncultured Oscillospiraceae bacterium | reverse complement strand
CGTAAAGAGCTGAAAGTATAGCAAAACATTCGGAGGCCTACAGCAGCAAAGCAGTCGGCCTTTTTATTGAGAATAAAACAGGCTGTCATCGGGCAAACTGTGCCCTGAGGTGATATAAAATGGCAAAGAAAAGTAAAAAGAGACGCGAAGAAAAGGACGCATCCCTTACGGCAGCACATTCCAAAACGGAAAGACCCATCTCCAATGCTTATCCCGTTATTGACAATGATCTTGCCAGAGATAATATCGAAAACGACAGCCCGGCCGCCAATTTGCAGGATATCTAAAAGATATCCTTTTCTTTTTTCTCAAAAAAACAACAGAAAAACATATAATGCAGGCAGACTGTTTCACAGTCATTTTACAGGGAATAAGGACAGGTTCTTATCCTTGTCGCAGATCCCCAGGTAAATTTCTTTGGGGCTGTCATAGCCCTGACTCTTAAGCTGCTTTTGCAGCCACTTGGCAGACAGGTCCATTCTCTTTAAATTATCTTCCAGAATCCTGCCGTCCATGATCACTTCGGTACAGATAAATTCCGGTTGGGGAGCCAGATTCATATCCTCAGGCGTAACGGGGCGCCGGGTACTGACCGGCAATATGGTTAAAATGCCGTTACACTCAAAAACGGCAGTCTGAATATCCCCCGGATTAAAGTAGCCCGCCTGTCTGCACATAATCATAAATTCGCTTAAATCCAGTTTGGCCTTTTTCATATTTTTTCGATAGAGCTTGCCGTTGTCCATAATAATGGTCGGCGATCCGTTGATAAATTTCCGCATTGTGGGAAATTTATTAGCGGCAATACTCAATCCTACGGAAATACTTCCGTAAACCGCCATTGCAAGCAAAGGCTTCCAGGGCGACTCCAGCTCCGTGGCAAGCTCTGCTGCAATAGAGCCGATGGTAATACCCGTGATATAATCAAAAAAATCCAACTGGGCAATCTGTCTGTGGCCCATAATTTTTGCAATAATAAACAGGGATACCGCTGACAGTAAAGCAACCAGAACAACCTTGAGAACTTCCATATGATTCCTCCTGATAATTTTCCATAGTAGTATGCCCTGTGGGGCCGGAAATTAACACAGAATTTGCAGTTTCTCTGATATTTCTATTTTCTACTTGCCGAGCTTTTATTTGTGTTTTATAATAATATAAGTATCAGATATAAAGAAGGAGCTTCTATTTGAATATACTGTTTTTAGGAGATGTGTTCGGCAGTACCGGCAGAGAGATCGTGGCCGAAAATCTCAGGGATCTGAAAAAGGAATACCAAATTGATTTTACCGTAGCCAACGGAGAGAACGCCGCCCACGGCAAGGGGCTTTCCATGAAAGCCGCAGACGAGCTCTACGAAGCAGGCGTCGATTTTATTACAATGGGAAATCATACCTGGAACAATTCGAATATCATGCACTTTATAGAGGACTACCCCATTGTGCGCCCGGCAAATTTTCATCCTGACCTGCCCGGCAGAGGCTATGATATCAGAGATACCGCAGAGGGCAAGATCGGAATTCTGAATCTGCAGGGACGGGTATACATGGATCCTGCGGACAATCCTTTCGACTGTGCCCTGCGCCTTGCAGAAAAAATAAGAGAGGAAACCCCTGTTATCATTGTAGATTTTCACGCGGAGGCAACCTCTGAGAAAATCGCCCTGGCAACCGTGCTGGACGGCAAAGTCTCCGCTGTCATAGGTACCCATACCCATGTCCAGACGGCAGACGAGAGAATTCTTCCCAAGGGAACCGGCTTTATTACCGACGCGGGTATGTGCGGGCCCTCCGACAGTATCATCGGAATGAGTGCCGCGCTGGTAACAGAGAAATTCATCTATAATACACCCCAGCGATTTGAACCGGCCAGGGGATCCGGCCAGCTGAACGGCGTTGTGCTCCAGATAGACCGGCAGACCGGAAAAACGACAAAAATTGAGAGAGTGCTGAGAAAACCATGAATAAAAAGGTACAAAAGAAAAAAAAGAAGAGAATTAAAAATAATGTTTTAAACACCAAAGTGCGGTTAGGCACCTATTTTCTGTGTCTGCTGCTTACCTTTATAGAAACGCTGGTCACCTTCGCCCTGTGGCTTTTTGTAGGTCTGCGTATCGCACTTTCCTCCGGAAATGTGTCCTCTTATTTGGAAAACGGCAATTTTCTTGACATCCACAGCAGCGAGGCCCTGCATGTACTGGCCTGTAAATACATCAAAAATTTTTTGGACAGGCATTTTACAATGATCCTGCTGCTCTTGCTGCTCGCCTCTGTAATACTCCTGGTCTTACTGTGGCTTGCATCTCAAAAAAACGCTTATGTAGTAGCGAAATTCACATCCGCCTGCCTATGCTCCGCAGGGATCCTGATGATTGCAGGGGCCGCTATCTGCCTCATTATGGGAGTACATTCTTCGGTAAAATTGATCAACGCCCAGAACACACAGCTGTTCCGTGCCTATTTAAGCTCTTCCCTGTTTATACTGATTGCCTTGGGCGTGGGGCTTCTGGCGTTTGCCTTCCTCTTTGAATTTTCCGCCTCGTCCATAGTCAGAAAGCGTAAGGAAGCTTACTGCAATAAAATGGCCGAGATGGAAAGACAGCAAAATGCATGATTTTTCTGACTTGCCAGCAGGAGGGGCATTTGATATAATTCCCGCATAAACAAAACTTCAGGAGGCCTATAGAACAGAATGAAAAAGCTTACTTTTGGAACGCCGGAGAAATTCGTACCCTCCCTGTTCTGTGAAAATTTTACCTATACAGAAACCCCTTTACAATATGATGTCAGTAAGATACGGTACACCCAGACAGCCCGGAGAGTGAAGCTGGAATTTCCTCTGGAGCCGGATGAAAACATATTCGGTCTGGGACTGCTGCTGCACAGCATCAACCACACCCATCACAAAATCGCCCAGAGAGTCAATGCGGATCCGAAAGGCTATACAGGCGACACCCACGCACCCGTACCTTTTTTTGCGACCAATAAGGGCTACGGCGTGTATGTGGATACTGCCCGGGATACCACCTTCAACTGCGGCTATATCAAACCTCCTAAGCCGGAAGAGCTGGCGGAAGCTTCCGCAGATTCCGGTGATGCACCTGCGGTCACTACAGATGAGCTCTATAAGACAAATAAGACCCATGTAGCATCCTTTCTCACTGTAGAGGTTCCCGCTCCCGGTGTGGACATCTATATCATTGAAGGTACTTCCGTAGGAGATATCGTTGCACAGTACAACATGCTGTCCGGCGGAGGCTGCCAGGTGCCCGACTGGGGTCTGGGAACGCTGTACCGCTGCTACTCCAAATATACCCAGCAGCAGGTTATCGATACCGCCGGCTATTTTAAAGAGCATGATCTTCCCGTATCCACAATAGGACTTGAGCCCGGCTGGCAGTCCCACTCCTATTCCTGCTCCTTTGTATGGGATAAAGAGCGCTATCCGCAGCCTCAGAAAATGGTAGATGAGTTGAAAGCCATGGGGTATCATATTAACCTGTGGGAGCATGCCTTCACAAGTCCGGCGGCGCCCTTCTACCGCCAAATGCTGCCCTACGCCGGAGAATACGAGGTCTGGGGCGGTCTGGTGCCGGATTTTGCCACAGACGAAGCAGGTAAAATGTTCGCGGACTATCACAGAGAAAATATTATCAGTATGGGAATTGACGGCTTCAAGCTGGACGAATGCGACAACAGCGATTACTCCAACCACTGGAGCTTCCCCCACTGTGCGGATTTTCCCTCGGGAATGGACGGAGAGCAATACCACAACCTCTTCGGCACCCTGTATGTAAAAACCATGCTGAAGGCCTTAGACGGCACACCGACCATGGGTGAAGTAAGAAATCTGGGCGCTTTGGCAGCCTCCTACCCCTTTGTGCTGTACAGCGACCTTTACCACCCTCTGGAATTTCTGGGAGCGCTGACCTCTTCGGGGCTTTCCGGACTGCTCTGGTCTCCGGAGGTAAGACACGCCGATTCCAAAAATGAATTTATACGCAGACTGCAAATGGTCGTATTCTCCGCCCAGTGTCTGATCAACGCCTGGTACTGCGAGGAGCTGCCCTGGAAGAAATTTGACTGTGAAGACGAGGTCAGGGAATTGCTCAAGGTCCGGGAAAGCCTGATTCCAAGGCTGAAGGAGGCCTTCCGTCTCTATCACGAAAAGGGAATTCCCCCTGTACGGCCTCTGGTTATGGATTATACGGACGATCCGGAAACCTGGGAGCTGAACGACCAATACCTGTTCTGCGACGACCTGTTGGTGGCCCCTATTGTATACTGGCTGGAGGAACGCAGCGTATATCTGCCCCCCTGTGACAAATGGGTCGACTACTGGACAGGAGAGCCGGCAGAAAGCGGCCGTTTCACGGTGCGCACGGATAAGATTCCCGTATACAGAAAAGTAAAGGAATAAGGATATGAACATCAGCACCCTGAACAGAACATTCGTCCTGCTGCGAAGGCTTTTTGATACCACCAGCAGTACAGAGAGCATTTTACCGGCCATGCCACAAAAGCCCCCGGCAGTGCTTTCCGATGTGCAGCAGCCTTTTCCCAGAAGAGCACCGGAAACCCAGGGTGTACCTTCCGGGCTCATAGCCAAATTTGTAGAGGAGCTCACCTCCAACCCCGCGTTGGAAATGCACAATCTGATTATTATCCGCAACGGTGTCATCATCTATCAAAACTCCTTTGGCGGGTATGACTACCGCCTGTGGCAGAATACTTATTCCGAGTGTAAGAGCATCACATCCCTGGCCATAGGGCTTTTAGCGGATGACGGAAAGCTCCGGGTCACAGACCGTGTTGTGGATATTTTGGGAGACCGTGTGCCCTTAAGCGTCAGGCTCAAGCATAAGAATCTTACCGTGGAACACCTGCTCACCATGACCTCTACGGTCCTGTTCAACGAAG
>CBCSVZ010000098.1:0-4953 GCA_965143695.1 uncultured Oscillospiraceae bacterium | reverse complement strand
CGGCAGGCACCCGGTACATCCGATCGGTCAGGGTACATGCCGTGCCTTTGCAGCCGCCGATATAGGCCGCCCTTGCTCCTGTGATCGCTCCGTCAGCTCCCTGGGCCCGCCGCGAGCCGAATTCCAGTACTGCCCGTCCCTGAGCCGCCCGTACGATGCGGTTGGCCTTGGTGGCGATCAAAGTCTGGTGATTCAGTGTCAGCAGGGTGAAGGTTTCGATCAGCTGTGCTTCAATTGCCGGGGCGCGGACTGTTAAAATGGGCTCGCCGGGAAATACGGGAGTTCCCTCGGGTACCGCGTAGATGTCCCCGGTAAAATGAAAGTCCTCCAGATATTTCAGAAATCCTTCATCAAAGATGTCTTTGCTCCGTAGGAAGGCGATGTCCTCCGGGGTAAAATGAAGCTCCCTGATATATTGCATCAATTGCTCCAGCCCGGCGGCTATGGCAAAGCCGCCGCCGTCGGGTACGCTTCTGAAAAATACATCAAAATAGGTGTTCTTTTTGTAAAATCCGTTTTTATAATAGCCGTTTCCCATTGTGAGCTCATAGAAGTCACAGAGCATGGTCATATTTTGCCGGTCCATGGTATCGTTCCTTTCTGTGTATGATTGTTACAGGGGGTCTGACCCCTGTCCGAAAAAAATTATAATACGGTAATCTGTAAGCCTGCCATTACCTTCAGTGCCGCTTGGTGCAATTCGCTGTTGCTGCCTGCGGTCAGTCTGCTGTCTACGATGATTTCTGCCTGGGGCTGAGCGGATTTGGCCAATATGGCGTTGGATATGACACAGATGCTGGATACGAGTCCGCAGAGCTCTATTTTACCGAAGGAGGGCAGACGGTACAGATATTCAAAGAGCTGAGAGCTTCCGAAGGTGTTTTTTTCAAACACCCTGTCTTCCGGCCGCCGGGCTTTTGCCGTCTCCCCATATAATTCCCAGCCGGGGGTGCCCGCTATGCAATGGGGGACAGGAAGCTTCTTTCCCTCCTGGGTGTCTCCATAGTTACTGTAATGGGTGTCCATGGTAAAAATAACAGGGTCGCTCCGGCGGCGATATTGCTCAATACGCTTTACGATTTCCGCATCCAGGGCGGTTGCTTCCGGAAAGCCCAGAGCGCCGTCTACAAAATCCTTTTGGTAGTCCACAACGATCAACAGATTTTTCATGCCAATCACCTCACAATTTGTTAATAGGTATTTTACCATGAAAGTCTGCAAAATACCAGAAACAAGCCACGATTGTCACCAGTTTGCGGAATTTGGGTTGACAAACGGAACGGGTGTCATTATGATTACAAACTGTAATTTGCAAATTTACAAAGAGTAAGGACTGATGTTTTCATGTCGGTGAAAAACGAAATATTGAAGATCCTGACTGCTGCGGAAGGAGAATATGTCTCGGGCCAGTCCCTGGGAGCGCAGCTTTTTTGCAGCAGAAATGCTGTATGGAAAGCGATTCAGTCCCTGAGGCAGGACGGATATCTTATTGAAGCTGTTACCAACAAAGGGTATGCGCTTGTGGGAGGAGATGTTTTTTCCGCGGCCGGTATTTCCAAGTACCTGAGGGGACCCTTTTCTGTAGATGTCAGGGAAAGTGTGACTTCCACAAATGACCTGGCAAAGTCCGCTGCGGAGCAGGGCGCTCCGGAGGGCTATGTGATTGCCGCACAGCAGCAGACAAAGGGCAAAGGGCGGCTGTGTCGTTCCTTTTTCTCCCCGGAAAGCGGCTTATATCTGAGTATTCTGCTGCGCCCGGTAATCAGCGCCGGTGATTCGCTGTTGATCACTACTGCTGCGGCAGTATCGACGGCCAGAGCCATCGCAGCTGTATGCGGGAAAGAATGCGGGATCAAATGGGTCAACGATCTGTTCCTGAACGGTCGGAAGATCTGCGGGATTCTCACAGAGGCTTCCGTGGATTTTGAGACGGGAGGACTGCAATACGCTGTTGTGGGAATCGGCATTAATGTGGCCAATCCGGCCGATGATTTTCCTCCGGAGCTCCGGGGAATCGCCGGAGCTGTTTTTGATGTGCTGCCACAAAAGGGAGATATTAAAAACAGGCTTTGCGCTGAAATCATCAATAATTTCTACGGATTTTACGGGAATCTTACAGAGCGCACCTTTATGGCGGAATATAAACGGCGGTCTATTCTGATCGGCAGAGACATCAATGTCATCCGCAGCGATGGGGCCGTAAAAGCTACCGCCACAGGGATCGATGACTTGGCACGCCTGCTGGTTCGGTATGAAGACGGCTCAGAGGGCGTTGTTTCTGCCGGCGAGGTCAGCATCAGACTTGAAAAGGAAAGGAAAGGATACAATTTGTAATGGAAAATAAAAATCATAAAGCAATATTTACGATGGTACTGGTTGCCATGTTTGCCGCTGTCGGTGCCATCACATCATGGATTTCCATACCGATGACTTCGGGAGTGCCTGTTACATTGCAGACCTTTGGCATGGCGCTGATCGGTTTTACCCTGGGATACAAGTACGGAACGCTGTCGGTTGCCGTTTATGTCGCACTGGGTGCGGTGGGAGTTCCTGTTTTTTCAGGCTTCATGGGCGGCATCGGTAAAATTGTCGGTCCTACCGGAGGCTTTATCTGGGGCTTTATCTTTATGGCGTTTCTCTGTGGCCTTGCCAGGCTGAAAGTTTTGGAAAAGCGCCGGCCTCTTGTGCGGGCTGCGGCTGCAATCCTCTTAGGCCTTGCGGGCCTGGCGGTCTGCCATCTGCTGGGTGTTGCGCAGTATACCTTTGTCAATTCTAAGGGTCTGGGTTTCGGAGCGGCTGCTCTGCTTGTGTCGGTTCCGTATCTGCTCAAGGATATTATTTCTGTAATTGCCGCCTATTTTGCTTCGCTTGCGGCAACAAAGCTCATGAAGAAGGCAACACACAACAATTAGTTGAAGAGCTCCAGAACCTTTTGCTTCGGCATGGCTCCGGAGCTTCTTTTTGTAACTTCTCCGTTTTGTACAAGGATCAGCGTCGGAATGGACATGACCTGAAATTTTTCTGCTAACTCCGGTTGTTCATCCACATTGATTTTGCAGATTTTTTTGTCGGTAATTTCCCGGGCCAGCTCCTCCATTACCGGGGCCAGCATCCTGCAGGGGCCGCACCAGGGGGCCCAGAAGTCGATGAGTACGGGCTTGTCCGACTGCAGCACCTCTTTTTCAAAATTTTCGCTTGTGACAGTAACCGATGACATTGGGTATTCTCCTTTGAATTTCAAAGTTATTTTCGGGAAATAGTATACCCGAAAAAGGTACGGGAGATTCCTGCAATATTCCTTGGATATTTCCCGGACAATTTTCAAAAAAACTGTTGACAAGCTATTTGCCGCTATGGTATTATATTCGAGCGCGTTAAAGCGCAGACAATTAAAAAAGGGATAAGCTGGTGTAGCTCAGCAGGTAGAGCAACTGACTTGTAATCAGTAGGTCGGGGGTTCGATTCCGTCCACCAGCTCCAGGGAGAATTCCCGAGCGGCCAAAGGGGGCAGACTGTAAATCTGTTGCGATTGCTTCGATGGTTCGAATCCATCTTCTCCCACCACAAATTGTCCGAAATCTTGAAAAATCGAGATTTCGGACAATTTTTTATGCTTTTTTCTGTTTAAATCAGGAAAAATGCAGAATTCTGTTTCCTCTTGGATTAAAAAAGAAGTATAGAGGATTACAGAGCTTCTATGCTCTTATGAACGCCTGCCATATTGATTGCCCTTGTGACGCTGTAGGTAAGAAAAGGGCGCGCTGTTTCTGCAGTTACTTTCTTCTGTCCTTTATCCGAAGCACTACTTCGGCGTTAGAGAATTTGTTTCTTAATCAACAGTCTTTTTTGTTATTTCTGCTCCTAACATGCCTAACTTAGCTTCTATATTTGTATACCCGCGCGCAATATAGGACTTGTCATTGATCATTGTAGTGCCTGTTGCACCGAGTGCTGCGATTATTAATGCTGCGCCTCCTCGAAGGTCATTTGATACAACCTCCTCTCCATGAAGACAGCTCTGTCCCCGTATTACAAAACAGTTCTGATATTTTTTTATGTTGGCCCCCATCTTTATTAATTCGTCTACATGGGATGTACGTTTTTTAAAAATACTTTCAATAATATAGTTTGTGCCTCTGACAGTGCAGAAGAAGGCCATTAGGGGAGCCTGTAAATCGGTAGGCAATCCGGGGAAGGGCAGCGTGGTGATACATTCATTTACAGTAGGCCTTTTAGAAAACGAAAATTTTACCGCGTTTTTGGTAATGTCTCTGTCCCCAATCATGTCTTTAATAAGTCCGTTCCCTATTAACGGAAGCAAACTGTCCCAACAGGATTGCTCTGCATTGTGTAATTCTATTGTGCCGCCGCAAATAGCACATGCTAATAGATAAGTCCCGCATTCTATACGGTCCGGAATTATTTTGTGTTTACACACTGAGGGAGAATTCTGTATGGCTTCCGTATGATTTTTTCCGTAGATAGTAATATGGGAGGTTCCGGCTCCGCTTATTTCAGCTCCGATTTTATTTAAGTACATTTGCAAATTAACGATTTCCGGTTCTCGGGCAGCATTGTATAACTCCACTTTTCTCCCGGAAAATGCAGAATAGAGCAATATGTTTTCTGTAGCGCCTACACTGGGAAAACGAAGTATAATTTTGTTGCTGTCATAAAAAAATCTACACCTGGCATGAAGAATAGCGAATTCATTTCTGTCAAGACTGTCCCCATTCTTCTCATTCTTCTTGTTGTTGTCGTCGTTCAGCTCGCTGTTACATGAAAACTCAACGCCTAAGTCATTCAACGCTGTGAGGTGCATATCTATTGGCCTGGTGCCAATTGCGCATCCTCCTGAATGTGTGATGCAATAGCCTTGTTGATTTTGTATATGCTGACATCCAAAACTTTTGCGATCTGTGTCTTTGCAGCGCCTTTTATTTTTATAAGAGT
>CBCSVZ010000097.1:0-4971 GCA_965143695.1 uncultured Oscillospiraceae bacterium | reverse complement strand
GGTCAATGGCATCAACATAGATCAGATTGGCATCCATCTGATTGCGGAACACCTCCACGACCTGCTCCGGCTCGCCCTTACGCAGAAGTCCGTGGTTGACATGTACACATACCAGCTGCTTTCCCACAGCCTTGATCAGCAGAGCCGCTACTACAGAAGAATCCACTCCGCCCGAAAGGGCCAGCAGCACCTTTTTGCCGCCGATCTGCTCCCGCAGGGCCTGCAGCTGCTCCTGGATAAAAGCCTGCGCCAAGGCCTCTGTGGTGATCCGTTCCATCGTCTCCGGTCTTTTGTTGTTCTCCATGTTAAAATACCTCCAAAATCAGTTTGCACACTTGTTAAAATATTCATATATTCTTTACCGATAGGTTTATTATAAGTGCTTTTCCGGGTAAAATCAATATGCGGACGCAACCGGGCGGGCAGACGCAAGCCCCCAAATCACAGAAAAGAAGAGAACTGTCAAAAAATGGGACAACAGATGGCAGTTGACCATTGTTTTTTTTTGAAAATTTCTTTATACTATACCTTATAAGTGCAAATAGGAACCTCCCGTTTCTGTTGCGCTTCACCACAAGGAAAGGAGTATCGGCGACAAATGAAAAAGGTCGACAAAACAGTACTGAAGGAAACAAAATACATTGCAGCCTTTGTACTGATTTTCAGCGCTCTGACACAGGCCGTCTTCCTGATCATAGGGAAGTGGGACTATACGGTGCTGCTGGGAAATGTCTTAAGCGGTATTGCTGCAATTTTAAATTTCTTTCTGATGGGCATTACCGTACAGGCCGCTGTGGGAAAGGAAGACAAACAGGCCCAAAGCACCATGAAAATGTCACAGTCACTGCGAACACTGATGCTGTTTGCGGCAGCCGCATTGGGCGTTCTGCTACCGTGCTTCAATACGGTAACCAGCTTGATTCCGCTGTTCTTCCCGCGCATCGCCATTGCATTTAAGCCGTTATTCTTAAACAGAAACAAGGAGA
Source organism: uncultured Oscillospiraceae bacterium (assembly GCA_965143695.1). Classification (GTDB taxonomy): domain Bacteria; phylum Bacillota; class Clostridia; order UBA1212; family SIG427; genus CABQMV01. The sequence goes on along the minus strand of CBCSVZ010000097.1, from coordinate 3,985 downwards.
CTTCGGAAAAATGAAAGAACAGCAAAGCCGTCGCTTTCGTATCATAGATATTCTGCTGATCGTATTGATTCTTCTGCCCATTCTCTTCGGAATCGCACTGAAGGTGCTGTATACGCCGCCGTCGGAGGATATCGAGATCACAGGCGCTATGATATTCTTTACACTGAATACACCTTTGTTTGAGCTTCCCATTACGGAGTCCCAAATCAATTCCTGGCTGGTGATCCTGTCTGTATTCTGGCTCTGTCTGTATATGACCCACGGTATCACAGTAAAAGGCGGCAGCAGAAGGCAGCACCTTGCCGAATGGATCGTTGAGAAAACGGAAACACTGGTACATGAGAATATGGGAACATATTTTAAAGGCTTCGCCCCGTTCATCGCAGCAGTTATGGCGCTCTCAGCCTTTTCCAGTTTGCTTTCGCTGTTCGGACTGTATCCGCCGACTTCGGATTTAAATATCGTAGCAGGATGGGCCATCTTAGTGTTCTTCCTGATCACTTACTATAAGTTCAAGTGCGGACCGCTCCACTATCTGAAGAGCTTTACAGAGCCCGTGGTGTTCCTGACTCCCCTGAATGTCATCAGTGAAGTGGCCACACCGGTATCCATGGCCTTCCGTCATTACGGAAATATCCTGTCCGGCTCTGTAATATCGGTACTGGTTGCCGCCGCTCTCGGCGGACTGTCCACGACGCTTCTGGGCTGGCTGCCGGGCGTTCTGGGCGATATTCCTTTTCTCAGAATCGGTATTCCCGCCGTACTGTCCATATACTTTGATGTATTCAGCGGCGCGCTGCAAGCCTTTATCTTTGCTATGCTGACAATGCTGTATATAGCCGGAGGCTTCCCGGCAGAGCTCTATGCAAAAAAGAAAGCCAGAAAAAATCAAAAGAAAGCAATTGCTAATGAATAATTGGAGGTAATGAAAATGTTAGAACTTGCTATTGGTATTATTTTAGGTTGCTGTGCACTCGGCGCAGGTCTCGCAATGATCGCCGGTATCGGCCCCGGTATCGGTGAAGGAAACGCCGTCGCAAAGGCCTGTGAAGCCATCGGACGTCAGCCTGAATGTAAGAGCTCCGTTACAACCACCATGCTGATGGGATGTGCGGTAGCCGAAACAACAGGTCTGTATGCACTGGTTATCGCAATTCTTTTGCTGTTCGTAGCACCCGGCCGTCTGGTAGACATTCTGATGAGTACGATCGGATAAAGGAGCGCTTTCTATGCAATCGTTGGATGTTATATCTATCAATTTATGGCAGATATTGATTTCCCTGTGCAATCTTCTCCTTTTGTTTCTTATTATAAAGAAATTTTTGTACAAGCCGGTAAAACGTCTGTTGCAGGAACGCCAGTCAGCTTTGGAAGAGCAGTATGCCTCAGCAGAGGCAGCACAAAAGCAGGCGGAGCAAAGCCGCGCGTCCTGGGAAGAAAAGCTACAGGGCGCACAGGCGGAAGCAGATACCCTGTTGAAAGAGGAGACCGAAAGAGCCCAGCGCCGCAGCGCTCAGATCCTGTCGGAAGCCAAAGAGAAAGCAGACATCATCGTGCGTGACGCTGAAACGCAGGCCGCTCTGGAGTACAAAAAAGCGCAGGCAGACATCAAAAAAGAAATCGTCGATGTCTCTGCCCTGCTTACAGAAAAAATGCTCCGGCGCGAGATCCGTCAGGAGGATCACCGGGAGATCATTGACTCTGTGATATCGGAAATAGGTGACGATCATGACGGAAATCAGTAAAGAATACGCCCAGGCACTTTTTGAGCTTGCAAAAGAGCAGGGCTCCGAAAAAGAATTTTCACAGGCGCTGCACCTGATTTTAACAGAATTGGAAAATACGCCTGAATATGCCGAGCTTCTGTCCTCTCCCAATATTCCGATAGAGGAAAGAAGGAATCTGATTGCGCAGGCCTTTGCAGAGCAGGTTCCCGAATATGTGCTTTCTTTTACCCAGCTGCTTTGCGAGCGGGGGCGCATTCGGGAATTCAAAAGCTGCGTAAGAGAGTACGAAGCGCTTTACCGGGCCTTTGAATCTGTTTCAACTGCCCGGATCATCAGTGCCGCGGCGCTGACAGACAGCCAAAAAAAAGCGCTCATAGAAAAGCTTGAAAAAATCAGCGGCCATACCGTTACAGCAGAGTACGAAATCGACGAAGCGCTGTTGGGCGGTCTTACCGTCTATATTGACGATAAGGTCATTGACGGCAGTCTGCGCCGCAAGTTAAAAGAAGTAAAGGAAGTGATTGACAAGTGAGCACGAATGCTTCAGAAATCAGCAGTATTATAAAAGAACAGCTCCGTGCCTACCGCAGCCGCACCCAGATGACGGAAACGGGAACCGTGATTCTTGTAGGGGACGGCATTGCCAGAGTATACGGACTCAGAAGCTGTATGTCCGGTGAACTTTTGGAGTTCGAAGACGGAAGCTTCGGCATGGCACAGAATCTGGAAGAAGAAACCGTGTCCGTAGCCATTTTGTCTGACAAAAACGATATTCGTGAGGGAACACAGGTCAGGCGTACCGGCCAGGTACTGTCCGTTCCTGTAGGAGAAGCCCTGCTGGGCAGAGTGGTAGATGCTCTCGGAATGCCCATTGACGGGAAAGGTCCCATCGATTACAGCTCCACCCGCCCCGTAGAAGCAGAGGCGCCCGGCATCATTGAACGCCAGAGCGTATCGGTACCGCTCCAAACCGGCATTAAAGCCATTGACGGAATGATTCCCATAGGCCGGGGCCAGCGTGAATTGATCATCGGCGACCGGCAGACAGGTAAAACGGAAATCGCCATTGATACGATTATTAATCAAAGAAACAGCGATGTGCTTTGTATCTATGTTGCCATCGGTCAGAAGAGTACCTCTGTGGTACAGCTGGCCAATGAGCTGACCCGGGCAGGCGCTATGGAATATACCATTATCGTATCTGCCTCTGCGGCCGAAAGCGCGCCGCTGCAATATATTGCGCCTTACGCAGGATGTGCTATGGCAGAATATTTCAGAGAAAAGGGCCGCGACGTGCTGATCGTCTATGACGACCTTTCCAAGCACGCAGTCGCTTACCGTGCCCTTTCCCTGCTGATCCGCCGTCCTCCGGGACGGGAAGCGTATCCCGGAGATGTATTCTATCTGCACTCCCGTCTGCTGGAAAGGGCTGCCTGCGTTGCTCCTGAATACGGTGGAGGCTCCATTACCGCTCTCCCGATCATAGAGACCCAGGCCGGCGACGTGTCCGCCTATATCCCCACAAATGTAATTTCCATTACAGACGGACAGATCTTTCTGGAAACAGAGCTGTTCCACGCAGGAATTATGCCGGCTATCAATCCGGGTATCTCTGTAAGCCGCGTAGGCGGTTCGGCACAGTTAAAATCCATGAAGAAGGTTTCGGGACCCTTAAAGCTGCTCTACTCCCAGTACCGTGAGCTGCAGTCCTTTGCGCAGTTCGGAAGCGATCTGGATGCAGATACCAAAGCCCGGCTTGCTCTGGGCGAGCGTATTGTGGAGGTTCTGAAGCAAAAGCGAAACTCCCCTGTTTCCGCAGGCTGTCAGGTTGCAATCATCTATGCGGTAACAAACGGCTTTTTAGATCAGGTTCCTGTGGACAAAGTACACGAATTTGAAGAAAAGCTGTATGAAAAGCTGAAAGCCGATAAAAAGGAACTTCTGGCCCGGTTTGAGCAGGGATATTTTGAAGATTCCGATGTGACAGAGCTGGAAGAAACACTGAAGGAAATGCAGAGGTGACAGTATGGGAGCAGATACCAAAGCCCTTCGTACCCGTATTAAAAGCGTAGATTCTACCCTGCATCTGACAAAAGCCATGGGACTGGTGGCGTCCTCTAAAATACGCAAGGCCAACGATGCCATGCAAAAAGGCAGAAGCTATGTGAAAAGCCTGGAGGAAATTCTGGATGTCCTTACAGCCTGCCCCGAATGCAAAAAAAGCCCCTATATGCGGGCAGAGTGGGACCGGACCCGGC
>CBCSVZ010000096.1:0-5023 GCA_965143695.1 uncultured Oscillospiraceae bacterium | reverse complement strand
ACCGGGCATAATATCCGGAAGGACAATTTTACGGAAAGCCATCGCCGGAGATGCACCGAGATCCAGCGCCGCTTCGTATGTGCTGGGATTCAGCTGCCGTATTTTCGGCATAACCGACAGTACCACATAGGGCACATTGAATGCCACATGGGCAATGAGCAGCGTGGTAAAGCCCAGCGGTATGGACACGGAGACAAACAGCATCATCAGAGAAATACCCGTGACAATCTCCGCATTGATGATCGGTATGTTGACAATGCTCATGGTTGCCGACTTGGCAAACGGTTTCATTTTACTGATTACCAACGCGGCATAGGTGCCTATAACGGTGGCTATGATCGCAGCCATAACCGCAACGAGCAGGGTGTTCCGAAGAGAAGTCAGCAGGCTTTCACTCTCAAAAAGCTCCTTGTACCACTGCAGGGAGAAGCCTGTCATTTTGGCTCTGCTTTTGCCCGCGTTAAAAGAAAACACGATAAGCACAGCAATGGGCGCATATAGAAACAGTAAAATCAAACCCAGATATACTCTTTTCAGAGATTTTACCAATCTTTTCATAAATATCCGCCTCCCTGTCCTTCTTTGTCAAATTTATTCACCAGCGTCATGCTGATAATTACCAGCACCATCAAGATCATGGACAGGGCCGCACCCACGCCGGAAACAGCCGTGGCCGACACCTCCTGTTTAAACTTGTACTCGATCAGGCTGCCGACCGTCATGACCCTGTTGTTCAGCATCTGCGGAATTACAAAGGTGGTTACCGCAGGCATAAACACCATAGTGATCCCGGAAATAATCCCCGGCATGGTAAGGGGCAGGACGACTCTTCGGAACACAGTGAAGGCGCCGGCGCCCAGGTCCTGAGCGGCCTCAATCAGGCGATAGTCCATTTTCATTAAAGAAGTGTATATGGGCAGCACCATGAAGGGCAGAAAATTATAAAGCATGCCGATCACAATGGCCGCATCCGTACCGATCAGGGTCCCGTCCTTGATACCGATCAGCGTAAACAGGCCGCTGAGGATGCCGTCCTTCTCAATGAAAGCACGCATGGCATAGGTCCTGATAATAAAGTTCATCCACATGGGCAGTAAAAACAGTACTACCATAAAATTGCGTATTCTTTCCGTGAGCTCCGACAGGATATATGCCAGAGGATATCCCAGCAGCAGACACAAAGCGGTGCTTACGGCCGCATGGCGAAAGGAAATCCCCATGGATCTTAAATAGTCCACATTGGTAATGGCGGCTTTAAAATTTTCCAGGGTAAACACCATGCTTCCGTCCTGCTGCTCAAAAAACGCGTAAAACACAATCAGCAGCAAGGGCAGTACTGTGAAAAGAATCACCCATATATAGAGAGGAGTTGCCCGCAGGGCTTTAATCAATTTCCCCGACATTTTCCAGCTCCTCCCTCCTTCTGATTTTAATTTTATCTGCAGGAATGAAAAGCGTTACCTGCTCTCCCACGGAAACACGGGTATAGGTGTGCACCAGGATGTCCAGATCTCCGCATTTTACATTGATTTCGTAGTCGTCTCCTTTGTAGCGGAACTTCTCCACCTCTCCGCGGATCGTGTTGCCCATGGCCTCTGCTTCCTCTTCGCCGGCCTCCGACAGCTCTATATCCTGGGGTAAAATGTATACGGATACGGTTTCATCTTTATCAAAGCCGGTGGCGGAGCACGTAAATTTATCGTCTCCTATTTCCACCAGATTGTCTTCGTTCATCCAGCCCGTCAGGACATTAAACGGAATCTTCATGATCTGGATATCAAAGGGATCTACGCACATGCCCACTTCTGTACCAGGCTCGGTAGATCTGGTACTGTGGACCTTCCAGTCGAAGCCGTTGCTCTCCACAATCATTTCATAGTGAACGCCCTTAAAGAGTGTACTCTTCACGAGCCCCCGAAGCTGTCCCTCCTCGGGATCGACCAGCTTAATATCTTCGGGCCTGATCACAATATCCACATCCTCGTCTTTATCAAAGCCGGTATCTACGCAGTCGAACCGACGGCCTGCGAACTCGCAGAGCCGATCCTTCAGCATCACGCCGGAAAGCAGATTGCTTTCGCCGATAAACTGAGCCACAAAGGCGTTTACAGGCTCGTTGTAGATATCGGTGGGCTCCCCGATCTGCTGTATGACCCCCTGATTCATGACCACTATGGTGTCGGACATGGTAAGAGCTTCCTCCTGGTCGTGAGTCACATATACAAAGGTGATTCCGGTCTTTTTCTGTATGGCTTTCAGCTCCAGCTGCATTTCCTTGCGCAGTTTAAGGTCAAGCGCGCCCAGTGGCTCATCTAAAAGCAGCACCTCCGGTTCATTTACGATGGCCCTGGCAATTGCGATTCTCTGCTGCTGTCCGCCGCTCAGGGAATCGGGCATACGCTTTTCAAAGCCCTGCAGCGATACCAGGTCCAGCGCCCAGGTCACTTTCTCGCGGATCGCCTCTTCTTTAAGCTTCTTGATTCTGAGGCCGAAGGCAATGTTCTCATAGATATTCATATTGGGGAAAAGGGAATATTTCTGAAAAACTGTATTTACATGTCTCTTGTTGGGCGGCAGGTTGGCAATGTCCTGTCCGTCAAAGAGTATTTTACCGGAATCCGGCTTTTCAAAGCCCGCAATAAGTCTGAGCGTGGTCGTCTTGCCGCAGCCGCTGGGGCCCAAAAGGGTAAGAAACTCATTTTTACGAATATACAGAGACATATCTTTTATGATTTCATTGTCGCCATAGCTCTTTGTAATATTTATTAAATCAATAATGTGCTCAGACATTGCTGTTACCTCTTTCTCTTTATTTTTACTCTGTTGTTAAAATGTAGGCGGAGTCGATATCCAGATGATCCGCGCCGGCTTCTGACCGGAATTGATAATTTTGTGGTCTTCATCGGCTGCAAAGTAGAAGCTCTCGCCTTTCTTCGCCTTGTACCTGTGCTTTCCCAGGTGAATCTCCACTGCCCCTGCCAGCACATATCCGAACTCCTCTCCCGCATGGGGAGAATCCTGGTAAGACATTCCACCGGGCTCCAGCTCCAGAATAATGGGCTCCATATCGTTTTTCTGGCAGTTTGGAATCAGCCAGGTAATATTGCGCCCCTCTTCTTCGCACTGGTTGATAAAATAGTCTTCTTTGGTAAAAACGATTTTTTCATCGGCGGCGTCACTGAAGAAATGGGGCAGATCCGTACCCAGACATTCCAGTATATCCATTAATGTGGCAATGGACGGTGAGGTCTGCTCACTTTCCACCTGCGAAATAAAGCCTTTGGAAAGCTCGCTTCTGTTGGCCAGTTCCTCCTGAGTCAAACCATTCTTGATCCGCAGCGCTTTTATTTTTGCTCCTATTGCAAAGCCCGGCATTTCCTATCTCTTCTTTCTTGTAGCAGTTTCGGCAAAGTAAACTTTTTGTTTAGCGATTCTAAACAAAAAAGCAAGTGATATTGTAACACATATTACAGCAGTGTCAATACGTAAAATGCAATTTTTTACCGGGGGTCTGACCCCTGTCCGGTAAAAAAGCAAGCCGTGCATAAAAATGCACGGCTTGCTGTCGAAAAAACGATTCTGTATTTAATTATCTCTTGGAGAACTGCTCCATCAAATTTGTAATTCTCTGTGACGGGTCAATCAGGTTGCTCAAAGATTCATCATAATTCAGGCAATCAATGATTTTAGCAATATACTTAGACATGTCCACCTCGGCAAACCACTCGGCTTTCGCCAATTCCGGCCGTCTGTATGTGAGGTTTGTCGCAAAAATCTTATTGATGAGACCATCCTCATAAGCTTTTACAAAGGGGTCAACTCCTTCTGTAAACAAAGCATAGGTTACAGCCACAAAAATTCTGCGCGCTTTGCGCCTCTTAAGCTCATTGGCAATATCAAGTACGGAATCCCCGGAGGACAGCATATCGTCAACAACCAAAACATCCTTGCCGGCTACATCTCCGCCGATAAATTCATGGGCAACAATGGGGTTTCTGCCATTTACAACACGGCTGAAATCTCTTCTCTTGTAAAATACGCCCAAATCTACGCCGAACAGAGAAGAATAGTAAATGTTTCTGTGTATTCCGCCTTCATCCGGGCTGACAATCATAAGGTTGTCCTTGTCTATTTTGATATCAGGAACCTCTGTAAGCAGTGCTTTTACAAACTGGTAATGAGGCATCATATTCTCAAATCCGGTAAAAGGTATTGCATTTTGCACTCTTGCATCATGCGCGTCAAAGGTTATAATGTTTTCCACATTAAGATTCTGTAATTCATGAAGCGCTACTGCACAGTCTAAAGATTCTCTTGAAACTCTTTTATGCTGTCTGCCGCCGTAAAGAAACGGCATGATAATATTGATTCTTTTCGCTTTTCCTGCAACAGCTGAAATAATTCTTTTTAGATCCTGAAAATGGTCATCCGGTGACATGGCATTCTGTCTGCCCATAAAATTATAAGTACAACTGTAATTTCCTACATCCACCAGTATAAATAAATCTTTTCCTCTCACGGATTCATCAATAATTCCCTTTGCTTCACCGTTTCCGAACCTGGGGCATCTGCTTTTTAATAAATAAGAATGGGATTTTCCTCCCATTAACTCCGCACGGCTTTCCTGAAGCCATCCGTCAACTTTCTGAGCTAAATCCCTACAGCTCTCCATTGCTAAAATCCCTAAATTGCCTACCTGTAATGACAAAGACGAAAAAGGAGCTCTTTCCGGACTCATTACCTATAACCTCCAACCGAGATTTTTTTCATATATATTTTACAACACCCCGTAGTTCTTATCAATAGTCAGAGATTGAATTTCTTTTTAATTTCTGTTATAATTCCATGCGTGTCGCTATAGCTCAGCAGGATAGAGCGACCGCCTCCTAAGAATATGTTATAACGACCGCCTTTTAAGGAAAAGTGATTGACAATGAGTTAATCTAAGCCTAAAATTGAATAGATTTCAAAGATGTTTCCGTAGCTCAGCTGGATAGAGCGACCGCCTCCTAAGCGGTAGGTC
>CBCSVZ010000095.1:0-5057 GCA_965143695.1 uncultured Oscillospiraceae bacterium | reverse complement strand
GCAGCTTTATCTATCTGCTGGTTACCGTTATCCTGAAGCTCTGCGGCGCCATGACCGCAGTGCCCGGCTGGACATCGATCATCGTACTGACGCTGTTCTTTAACGGTATCATACTGTTGGTATTGGGTATTATAGGCGAGTATATCGGCCGCATTTACGACGAGGCCAAGGGAAGACCGCTGTATGTTGTTCAGGATATGGTGAATTTTCCTGAGGACATCCGAGAGGAGAGATAAGGGGCGGCTTCAGGATCGGCTCTCAGGCCACAGGCCCCTCTTGACAGCTCCGAATATATTCACAGGCAGCTGGTGGTTTTCACGGCTCAGCTGGCTGATGAGGGCCTTTACCTCGGCCCGCTTACTGGTCTTGTCCATGGGACAGGGGTTGAAAACTACCGGCAGCTTCGCTGCGGTTTGATACTGTCTGATCAGAGACTCTTCCACATACAGGAAGGGTCTTATAATATTGAGCTGTGCTCTGTCCAGCCATGTTTTCGGGGGGAAGCAATAGAAGCGCCCTTCATACATAAGCGCCAGCATAGCTGTTTCAATAATATCCTCCCGGTGGTGTGCAAGCGCGACCACATTGCAGTCCATTTCTTTTGCGGCATCATTTAAGGCCCCTCTTCGCAGATTTGCGCACAGGGCACAGGGATTGGACTCTTTTCTGACATCAAAGAGAATTTCCGCTATTTGAGAATCTACAATACGGTAGGGAACCTCCAGGCTTCGGCACAGCTCACTCACTTGTGTAAAATCGGTGTCCGGAAAGCCCAAAGAAACTGTGACGGCGGACAGCTGAAATTTTTTCGGATAGAAGCGGCGAAGGGCCGCAAGCGCGCATAAAAGTGCAAGACTGTCCTTGCCTCCGGACAGTCCTACACATACACGGTCATTTTCCTGTATTAAGTCATAATCTTCGACAGCTTTTCGGGTATAGCTGAGAAGCCGTCGCATCAGTGCTTTTTCGTCTGACATTGCTGGTTCCTTATTCGGCATCGGCGTTTTCCGTAGGCTCGGGCACAGAGGTGGGCTCTGGCTCAGGCGTAGGAGAGGGATATACAGTCACATTGCCGTCCTTGTCCAGAAATGTTGTATTTGCCATCAAATACTCCATCGTTTTATTATAGAGCAAATACCAGCGCAGATAACCTTCGCCTCCGACATTCTCTAAAAAAGCTTCCTTGCTTTCATACTGATAATCGGCGTAGGCGTCTGCCAGTTCGTTGTATTCCTCATCGCTTACGGTCAGCCCCTCTGCCTTGGCAATTGCGGCTAATATCAGCTCCATGCGTGTCTGCTCTTCTGCCTGCTCCGCATAGTAAGCATCGGCACTTTCCACTTCTTCCGCACCGAAGAAGGCTTTTATGAACTCTTCGGTAGTTCCGCTGAAGTATCCGTATGCAGTATACTGATTATAATAATTTTCTACCGTTTTCTTTATGCTCTCTTTTGCCTTGTTCAATTCTCTTTCGGGCAGAGATTTGATCTCGGCCTTCTCCATCACAGCCTGCAGAGTACTGTTAATGTTCTGATTGGACTCCGCACTCTGTTTGCCGGCTTCTATACTGGCTTTCTGAGCTTCTTTCAGATCTGCTACGGTTTTGTAGTCCTCAGAATATTTTCCGAGGAACGAGTCTGTCAGCTCTCCCTCTACGGTTTTCTTAACGGCATTCAGCGTAATTGTGAATACTGCGGGCTTCCCGGCAAAATCGGGGTTGTTTTCATAGGGATCCGGAAATGTCAGGTTGAGATCCTTCGACTCCCCGGCTTTCATTCCCACGATTCCCTCCTGGAAACCGTCAATAAAGGAAGCTTGCCCCAGCGTGAATTCCTGATCCTTTGCAGTGCCGCCCTGGAAGGCCTCGCCGTCCATTGTACCTACATAATCAATGTTTACGATATCTCCGTTTTCGGCGGTCTTATCTACGGTCTCGGTAAAGGTCTGGCTCTTGAACCAGCTTTCGGCGGCGCTGTTGATTTCTTCCTCCGTCGCGGATGTATCAAAGAGCTTTACTTCCAGTCCTTTGTAATCTCCCAGCTTTATATACTCGGACAAATCCTCGTAACCGTAGTAAATGCGGGAATCGTCCACCGGTTCTTCTTCTTTTTTGCAGGCTGTAAAGGATAACAGCAAACAAACGCACAGTACAACACTTAAAATTCTCTTTTTCATTATGTTAATCACCTTTCTAAGCTTATACTAATATATGATACAACATTTAAAGGTAAAATACAAATATAAATTAAATAATGACAACTTGCCTTTTTACCTGTATTAGGGTACAATAATTCAGGTAATGTCGGAGGAACATCATGAAAAAGAAAATTTTCGGAATCGTTTATATCGTGCTGACCCTGGGGATCACCGTTTACATATGCCTGTACACAGCGGATTTTACCTCCTTGAGGAATGTTTTGGGCAATATCAGGTGGAACTGGCTGGCAGGCGGTCTGGGCTGTATGCTCCTGTATTTTCTCTTTGAAGCGCTTCCTCCCTATCTGGTTTACAAACATCACGGATATCATCTGCCCTTCTGGCAGTCGGTGAAGGTGGCCATGATCGGTCTCTATTATTCGGGCATTACCCCCAGCTCTACGGGCGGTCAGCCTATGCAGGTGTACTACTATTCCAAAATGAAGCTTCCCATAGGACTTTCTTCTTATATATCCGTGTTGAAATTTATAGGCTTTCAGTCGGTCATGAGCATTGTATGCTTCGGCGGTTTTCTGATCAAGCGTTCTTATATTACGGCGCATTTCCCTACGGCGGTAAAATTCATGTATCTGGGCGTGGAAATCAACGTAGTCCTGCTGGCCGGCACGGCGGTATTGCTCTATCGGCCTGCGATACTGCACCGGTTTCTGAATTTTGTTATGAAGATTATTGCTAAATTTGTAGGGCGTAAGGCGGTTCATCTGCGGAAGAAGGGGAGAGAGGAAATCGAAAATTTTTATGCTTCTTTCCGATACAGTAAAAAGGATTTGAGGGACTCGATGACCGTGATCGGCTGCTCTGCGCTTCAGATATTTGCCTATTTAAGCGTTTCCTTTTTTATTCATAAAGCGTTTGCAATGCCGGCAGAAAGCTTTTGGCTGTTGTTTATTATACAGGCCCAGGTGGTTTGCGCGGTATCCTTTATTCCTTTGCCCGGATCTGCGGGAGCGCAGGAGGTGGGATATTATTCCTTTTTCCTGCCGTTCTTCGGAGAGAGTGCGATCTTTCCGGCTATGATCCTGTGGAGAATTCTCTCTTCCTATCTGGCAATCCTGACCGGAGCTGTCTGTGTGACCGTGGATACGACCCGGGGCTTTTTCCGAAAAAAGGAAGATAAAAATACAGCGGAACAGGTTTGACCCCGGACATTTTATATGGTAAAATGAACTAAAGATAAATATTGTTAATTTATTTAGGAGGTATACATTATGGCTACGAAACATGTTATGAATGCGCCGAAGAATCGCCTGTACGGCGGCTTGCCTAAAATCGGCATTAGACCCTGTATTGACGGTCGGAGAAACGGCGTAAGAGAAAGCTTGGAGGAACAGACAATGCAGATGGCCAAAGCCGCTGCAAAGCTGATAAAAACAAACCTCCGCCACCCTAACGGAATGCCTGTGGAAGTTATTATTGCAGATACCACAATTGGCGGCGTTAAGGAAGCTGTTATGTGTCAGGAGAAATTTGAAAAGGCAGGCGTACATATTACGTTGTCCGTAACTCCCTGCTGGTGCTACGGTACGGAGACCTACGATGCCGATCCCATGACCATCAAAGCTGTATGGGGCTTTAACGGTACAGAGAGACCGGGCGCTGTTTACCTGGCATCTGTATTGGCGGCTCACGCCCAGAAGGGACTTCCCGCCTTTGGTATCTACGGCAGAGATGTACAGGATGCCAATACGAAGAAAATTCCCGAGGATGTGGCACAGAAGATTCTGCTGTTTGCCAAGGCTGCGCTGGCTGCCGACACCATGAGAGGCAAGAGCTATCTGCAGGTGGGTTCTATGTGTATGGGTATTGCAGGGTCTATTCTGAATCAGGACTTTGTAAAGAACTACCTGGGTATGAGAAGCGAATCTGTTGACGAGACAGAAATTTTAAGAAGAATTGACAAGGGCATATACGATAAGGACGAGTACAAGAAAGCGCTGGCATGGGTCAAGAAGAACTGCCAGGAGGGCTTCGACAAGAATCCCAAGGAGGTTGCATTCAACAGAAAGCAGAAGGACGAGCAGTGGGAATTCGTTGTAAAATGTGCTCTGATTTACAGAGATCTTATGATCGGCAATCCCAAGCTGGCTGAGATGGGCTTTATAGAAGAGTCTTGCGGCCACAATGCCATTGTGGCAGGCTTCCAGGGACAGCGTCAGTGGACGGACTACATGCCTAACGGAGATTTTCTGGAGGCGATGCTGAACAGCCAGTTCGACTGGAACGGTATCAGAGAGTCCTTCACCGTCGCAACGGAAAACGATACCCTGAACGGCATCACCATGCTGTTCGAGCATCTGGTATCTGACCGTCCTTCCGGTTTTGCAGATGTAAGAACCTATTGGAGCCCTGAGGCTGTGAAGCGGGTTACCGGTAAGAAGCCCGAGGGGCTTGCTGCCAACGGATTTATTCATCTGATCAACTCCGGTGCCGTAAGTGTTGATATGTCCGGCTATGCCACAGACGACAAGGGCAATCCTGTTGTCAAGAGCTGGTGGGATCTGAATGACAAGGATGTAGACGCGCTGTTGGGTGAGACGGAGTGGTGCCCGGCCGATGTATTCTATGTCAGAGGCGGAGGATATTCCAGTCACTTTAAGCACGGTACTAAGGGCGGCATTCCCATGACAATGGCACGAATCAACCTGGTAGACGGACTGGGACCTGTGCTGCAGCTGGCAGAAGGCTATAGCTGTGAGCTTCCCCAGGATATGTTTGAGAAGATCGACAAGCGTACGGATCCTACCTGGCCCACTACCTTCTTCGTACCGAAGCTTACCGGGGAAGGCGCTTTCAAGGATGTATACAGCGTAATGGCAAACTGGGGCGCTAACCACGGTGCA
>CBCSVZ010000094.1:0-5061 GCA_965143695.1 uncultured Oscillospiraceae bacterium | reverse complement strand
TCTATAATCCTTTCCGTGGGCACATTCAGGCCCCTTTCATAGTCTTCCTCGCAAAAATCCGCCCATACGCCCTTTCGCTCCGGGGCCGAGGTAAAATGCATCATTTCTTCCCGCACCGGGTGTCTGACTGCCACATGGCACGACCAAAGTCCCAGATCCTCTCTGCGCCCGCTCCGGGCCGTACCGGAACCGTATTTGGGATCCCCTGCCAAAGGAAATCCCGCCAGTGCCATCTGCGCTCTGATCTGGTGGCTCCTGCCCGTTATGGGAAGCGCCAGCACCAGACTCCTGTGCGTTCTTGCATTTACAGCCAGCCGGATGACCTTCAAGACAGACAGCTTTCCTCTGTCCGGGTCTTCCGTTACCTTATTCTGCCGTTCCTCTTTGTATAAACAGTTTTTCAAGGTCATCTGCGGCTCGTTCAGGACGCCTTCTGCAAGGGCAAAATACGCTTTGTAAAACTGCTTGTCCCTTAAACTGGCCGACAGTCTGGAAGCTCCTTTGGAGGTCCTGGCAAATACCATGGTTCCTCCTACATTTCTGTCCAGTCTGTGTACAAGTCCCACAAAAACATTTCCGGGCTTTTGGTAGCGCTCCTTGATATCCCTTTTCAGCAGATTCACCATATCCGCCCCAGCGCTGCTATCCGCCTGGGACAAAATCCCCGCGGGCTTCACCACGGCGATCATATGATTGTCCTCGTATAAAATATTCATTTTACCTCTTTCCCTATAAACCGGGCATAGGAACCGCAGGGCAGTACGATTCTGGGATTGGAGGTAACAGGAATACACAGGTCTCCGGCATCTACGGCCCCCTGCCGGTCCTTCGCTACCGTGAGTTCAAGGATATTGCCTGTAACCATTGCGGAAAGGCCTGTGGTATAGGAATTCAGCAGAAAGAACAGCGGCTCCTCCGACAAAAGTCCGGCCGCCTCCTCCACAAAGCCGTAGAGACTGTCCTCCAGCTTCCAGACCTCTCCCCCGGGTCCTCTGCCATAGGAGGGAGGATCCATAATAATGCCGTCATAGCGGTTGCCCCTGCGTACCTCTCTGGATACAAATTTAAAAGCGTCATCTACTAAATACCTTACTTTCGCATTCGTGAGACCACACAGGGCTACGTTCTCACGGGCTCTTGTGACCATGCCCTTGGAGGCGTCCACATGACAGACTTCAGCCCCTGCTGCAGCGCAGGCACAGGTCGCTCCGCCTGTATAGCCGAAGAGATTCAGGATTCTGACCTGCCTGTCCGCGGCCTTGCGTTCCCGGATGGCAGCTGTCATCCACTCCCAGTTGGCAGCCTGCTCCGGAAACAGTCCCGTGTGCTTAAAGCCTGTGGGCTCCACATAAAAGCGCAGATTACCGTATCCCACAGTCCACTTGGCGGGCAGCTTTTGGGTAAAATGCCACTGTCCGCCGCCTCTGTTGCTGCGTTCGTAGGCAGCATGTGCCTGTTTCCACAGCCAGGGTGCGGATTTTCTCCAGATAACCTGGGGATCAGGCCTCGCCAGGCAATATTCTCCCCACCGTTCCAGCTTCATGCCGTCTCCGGTGTCCAATATTTCATAGTCCGTCCATTTGTCTGCCCGTAAATTCATTTTCCGTAAAATACTCCTGTTAAAATATCTGCAAGCTCCGGTAAAATACCGGCGTTTTTGGCATAGTTAAAGATCGTATATCTGGGTCTGATACGATAGGCATTGTTAATGCAATCGTTGAATACCTCTCTGGGAACACCTAATTCTCCCGGCGTAAGAGCCGACCCGGTCTTGCGGTATATTGCCCGCAGAAAATCCGGCTCCGGCACCCGGATATCACGGATTTCCGGATATCGCTCCTTCATGATCTGATAGGCTTCACAGGCCACAATGGAACCAACGCCCACAGAGTTCCCGTGCAACGGATGCTCAATGCCCTTCTTCAGAGCATCCAGCTCCCAGAAGTGCGCCATGTGGTGTTCACAACCGGAGGCCGGTCTGGAGATCCCCACCAGTCCCATGGCGATACCGGACAGCAGCAGGGCTTCATTCATACAGTCAATGGCTTCCGGTTCACGCCGCATATACCGCTCTGCATTCCGAACACACAGGTCTACTGCGTTGCGCACCAGCTGCGCTGTAGTCTCGCAGTAGTACTCATGATTGATTTTCACGGTAAGCTGCCAGTCGGCCAGCGCCGTGTATTTCCCCACAATATCGCCGAAGCCGGCCCGGAACATCACGTCGGGAGCCGTAGCCATAATTTCACTGTCACATACGATGGCATAGGGATAGTGGGAAAGATAAGTCACCTTGGAATGATTTACGATCAAAGGCGACATGGAGGAAGCATATCCGTCCATAGAGGGGGCTGTTCCCACCGTGGCAGAAGCAATGCCCATTTTATAGGACACGATCTTACAGATATCATTGACGGTCCCCGAGCCTACTGCCAGAAGCAAGGCGGTATCGTTCGGAGTTTCATATAAAAGTCTTGCGACAACTCTTTCATCCGGCACTACAATGGGGTAATCCTCTGATTCAAGGAGATAGGTCGAAAGGCCCGTAAAGCCTGACTCCTGCAACAGCTGAAACACCCTGTCTCCTGCAATCTTCCGGGTATTGGCGTCGCTTACAACAATGATCTTTTTGTCCCGGAACTCCGACAGGATCTCCGGAAGACTGTTCACCACACCTTTTCCTACCGCTATTTTACGAATATCTACACGGTGCGTTCTGCCGCAGCTGCATTCATAGGAGTAGCCGGTCATCTGGCAGACCTTCATATTTAATATAGGATCCAAACTCATCGCCTCCGCAGGTAAGTATAACACATCGTTTAATAAAAAGGTAGTAAGGCAAACGCAGGGACAGTTGCCTGAAACAGAAAATTAAGCTATAATGAAAACAGCAGTACCGAACTCCCTCATAATTTTACCCGCTTTGAATATACTATTCCAATACGAGGTGACAGTATGAAGAATGTTAAGACCCATGACTTATTTGACCTTGAGAAGACCCTTGCGGCAGACTTCCTGAACCGGTACGAATACCCCTGGGAAGCACTGCCTCATATTAAGGAGTTTATTTTACAGCTTGGAACGGAGCTGCCGGACACAGAGTACAGCCGCCTTTCGGACACTGTCTGGATCTCCCGGGAAGCACACATTACCCCCTCTGCATTCATTGAAGGGCCTGCCATCATCGGTCCCGGAACCCAGATCCGTCACTGTGCCTTTATCCGCGGAAGCGTGCTGATCGGAGCAAACTGCGTGGTAGGAAACTCCACGGAAATGAAAAACGCTATTTTGTTCGACAGTGTGCAGATACCGCATTTTAACTATGTGGGAGACTCCATTCTGGGCTACAGAGCTCACATGGGTGCGGGAGCGGTAACCTCCAATGTAAAGAGCGACCGTACCTTTGTCACCGTCCGCGCCGACGGGGAGCAGATCGTTTCCAACATGAAAAAGTTCGGTGCCATGGTGGGAGACTATGCGGAAATAGGCTGCAACACGGTACTGAATCCCGGAACGATCATCGGAAGACATACAAATATATACCCCTGCTCCTGTGTGCGGGGCGTCATTCCGGCGGATTCTATTTATAAGAGCAGCGGTAAGACAGTCAGAAAACTTGAAAGGAGTTGACAGTACATGGGCAGACTTTTCGGAACAGACGGTGTAAGAGGGATCGCAAATACAGAGCTTACCTGCGAAATGGCAATGAATATCGGCAGGGCTGCGGCGGCAGTGCTCACAGGAGACAGCAGGCGCAGACCGATCTTTGCCGTAGGCATGGATACCCGTACCTCCTCTGACATGCTGGCCTCGGCAGTGATGGCAGGGCTTTGCTCCTGCGGGGCAGACGTCATCCACCTGGGGGTGATCCCGACTCCTGCCGTAGCCTATCTGGTAGGTAAATACAAGGCAGACGCGGGAATTATGATCTCAGCCTCCCACAACCCGTCAGAGTATAACGGAATTAAGATTTTCAGCGGTGACGGGTACAAGCTGCCGGATGCACTGGAGGACAGGGTAGAGGAAATTGTACTGGGAGAGGATACAGCGGAACAGGAACCGTACACCGGGGATGCTGTCGGTAAAATATCCTATGAAACTTCTGCGGTCAAGGACTATATCGATCACCTGAAAAGCACGGTGGCCTTTTCACTGGACGGCCTGAGGATTGCCGTGGACTGTGCCAACGGCGCCGCCTCGGTATCTGCTGCCAGGCTGTTTCAGGAGCTGGGTGCACAGGCGGACATTCTCTTCGACAGTCCCAACGGCTCTAACATTAATGTGAACTGCGGTTCCACCCATATCGACCGATTGGCGGAATATGTCCGTCAGGGAAGCTACAACGCGGGGATCGCCTTCGACGGCGATGCCGACAGATGCCTCTGTGTGGATGAACAGGGTAATTTAATTGACGGTGATATGATCATGGCGATCTGTGCCAAGGATCTGAACCAGCGGGGAAAGCTGGCGAAAAGCACTGTGGTGGGTACGGTCATGACCAACTTCGGTTTCGGCAAATTCTGCGATGAGAACGGGCTGAAATTTATAGCCACCAAGGTGGGTGACAGGTATGTACTGGAGGAAATGCTTCTGGAAGAATATAACTTCGGCGGTGAGCAGTCCGGCCATATTATTTTCCGGGACTTTGCCACTACAGGAGACGGTCAGCTTACTGCCATACAGCTGCTCTCCCTGATGCGCCGTACTGGGAGCAAGCTCTCCGATCTTTCCGGAATTATGAAGCATTATCCTCAGGTGATTATCAATATTAAGGTCTCACCGGAGGGCAAACTGCATTTCTTTACTGACAAAGCGGTCAAGGAAGCCATTGACAGGGCGAAGAAGGTCCTTGGCTCAGAGGGCCGGGTGGTAGTAAGACCCTCCGGCACAGAGCCGCTCATACGGGTAATGGCAGAAGGCAGCGACGAGGCGGCAATGAGGGAACAGGCTGAGCTTGTGGCAGGCGTCATACAGGAACGGCTGGGGCAGTAGAAAAGAAAACCGGGGCATCCCGGATAGAATCAGACAGTACGGCCGTATAAAATGGAGAAAGCATTTTAT